>JBKJYP010000250.1:0-4948 GCA_046715695.1 Actinomycetota bacterium
AACAAGGTCAAAGCGAACCTGATGTCGCGTATCTCATCGATGAACGTCGAGGACCGGATCTTCGAGGTCGTCATCCCCATGGAAGACGTCATGGAGATCAAACAGGGTAAGAAACAGGTCGTCCAGAAAAAGGTTTTCCCCGGCTACCTCATGTGCCGCATGTACCTCGATGATGACTCCTGGTACGTGGTTCGTAACACGCCCGGCGTAACAGGCTTCGTGGGTTCGGGCGCTAAGCCGACGCCACTTTCAGACAAAGAGATCGACCGGATCCTCCAGGTCAAGCCTGATCAGAAGAAGCTCAAGCCGCGGCTCGAGTTCGAGGAGCAAGAGAGTGTCCGGGTCACGTCTGGTCCGTTCGCGAACTTCACCGGATCCATCTCTGAGATAAATGTCGACCAATCGAAGCTGAAGGTGCTAGTGAACATCTTCGGGCGTGAGACGCCCGTCGAGCTCGGCTTCGACCAAGTAGCGAAGCTGTAGAAACGATCGTCTCGACGATCGTCCAGAAGAAATAGGAGAACGAGATGGCGAATGGTGGTGGGCGCCGCAAGAAGGTGCTCCAGATCCTCAAGCTTCAGATCCCGGCCGGACAGGCGACGCCTGCACCGCCGGTTGGTCCTGCCCTCGGTCAGGCCGGCATCAACATCATGGAGTTCTGCAAGCAGTACAACGCGGAGACGCAGCAGTCGACCGGCACCATCGTTCCGGTCGAGATCACGGTTTACGAGGACCGTTCCTTCACCTTCGTAACGAAGACCCCGCCGGCGGCCGTGTTGCTCCGTCAGAAAGCCGGCGTCGAGAAGGGTTCGCAGGAGCCCAACAAGAACAAGGTGGGTTCCGTCACGAAGGACCAGGTTCGTGAGATCGCCGAGCTCAAGATGCCCGACCTCAACGCGCACGATGTTGAAGCGGCGATGAAGATCGTCGAGGGCACGGCTCGTAGCATGGGTATAACGGTAAGCAAGTAGTCCTTTTTCATACGTGGGAGGTGGGCTCGTCCCGCCGCTCGGACCACAGGAGGTCAGATATGCCGGGTAAGCGTTACGCGGAATCACTCAAGGCTGTAGATCGGGACAAGCTCTACCCCCCGACGGAGGCCTTCCAGATCCTTAAAACCCTTCCGGACGCGAAGTTCGACGAAACCGTCGAGCTCGCTATCCGTCTCGGGGTCGATCCCCGCAAGGCCGACCAGATGGTCCGTGGCGCGATCTCTCTGCCTAAAGGCACCGGAAAGACGATGCGAGTTGTCGTTTTCGCCAAGGGAGAGAAAGCCAAGGAAGCCGAGACCGCAGGCGCCGACGAGGTTGGCGACGACGCTCTAGGTGAGCGCATCCAGGGCGGTTGGCTCGACTTCGACGCTGTCGTGGCTACCCCCGACATGATGCCCGTCGTCGGAAAGCTCGGTCGGGTGCTCGGTCCTCGTGGACTCATGCCTAACCCGAAAGCGGGGTCCGTCACCGAAGATGTTGCCAAGGCCGTCCGGGACATCAAAGGCGGACTCGTGGAGTACCGCACGGACCGTCACGGGAACCTCCACTTGATGATCGGAAAGAAGTCCTTCTCCGAGAACGATCTCCTCGAGAACTACTCGGCCGTCATCGACGAGATCGTGCGGGCCAAGCCGGCTGCCGCCAAAGGCCGTTACCTGAAGTCGATAACGGTGGCATCGACGATGGGCCCCGGCCTGCGCATCGACCCGGTGAAAGCCAAAGACGTTGAACTAGCCGAAGCCCCCGCCTAACCGGCTGCTTGGGCCAGGAGCTCGCGGATCGGAGCGCAGATCCGTTCTTCCGGTCGCTTGAGGTCGGAGTTCGTTGCATAGAAGACTCGCCATCCCAATGGCGTCATCATGTTGTGACGGGCGAAGTCTTTCTCCCACGCTGGTCGATTCCCGTGAGGTTCGTAACCCAAGGCTTCGACGGCGACCTTTAGCTTGGGGTAGGCGAAGTCGGGTGTTGCGACGTGGCGATCGCCATCGAAGATCGCGAACTGCCTGATAGGCGCAGGCAGGTGACCGGCTCGCATCGCCCTAGCCACTTTTGTCTCGAGCGCGCTACCTGTGGGCCCGCATCTTCCTCTGATAAGGAGGATCTCGGCGAGAACCCCACATCCCCGGTTACCTCGTCCCCGGCGCTTCTCTAGTTCGGCCTCTAGCTTTCGTATCGAAGTCCGCCCTCGCCGCAACGCGCAATCGAGTGCGATCTCGACACTCTCTTCATCGCAGACTGCACCTAGATCGACGAGCGTTCGCTCGATCGTCGTCACCGGCAAACCCTGGACGAGCCGAGACGCGGGCTGAGTCAGGCTGCTGTGGATCTTGATCCTCCCTCGAGCCCGGGCTCCCGGTTCCACAACTGTCACCTCCACGTACTCGCCGTCGATCCCATCCAACTTGTGGATCCGGGCGGCGGCACGGTGTGAAACCACAGCAGTTGGTCCGAGATGCAGAGTCGCCGCCCAGAGGCGCCCTAGCCAGGTGGGGGAGACCCCGCCGAGTGCGTACACCCCCGGGTACGCGCAAACCCAAAGCTTTTTCTCGAGTCGCCCACGGACCGCGCTCTTAGTCAGGCCCTCCTCAAGTGCTTGTGTTCTCGAGATAACTCCACTTTGGAGTTCGAATCGCCTCAGGCACCTCTCGTCCGCTCCTTCTCTTGTACGCACGCGCTCTCCTGCGACACTCACGTGCAAAAGAACACACCAAGTGCCGGATGGAGGTTGTGGTGGCGGTCACTGGGACACCTGGTAATCTGCCGGCTGCCCTAGACCGTCGGTGGGTTCGCCCTTAATCATCCGGCGCAGGTGAGAGTTCCGCATCGCTGACGCGGTCGCCTGGCCCCATTGAGGGGTCGTCTTGGGTGGCCGCTTTTTTTCGTTCATAGGAGAGGCATAGGCATGGCACGACCTGAGAAAGAAGCAGCGGTAAAGGAGATCGCCCGGCGCTTCGGCGAGTCCGATGCCGTGCTCCTCACCGAGTACCGGGGCCTCACCGTCTCCGAGATCGCGGATCTTCGTACCGCATTGCGGGCGACCGACTCCGAGTACAAGGTCCTGAAGAACACACTGGCTCGGATCGCCGTTCGGGAGGTCGGGCTCGAGGAGCTCGTCGGCATGCTCGAGGGCCCGACGGCGATCGCCTTCATCAAGGGTGACGCGGCCGCTGCGGCCAAGGCGCTAGACGAGGCGGCCAAGAAGTACCCCGTCCTCGTCATCAAGGGTGGTGTCCTCAAAGGCAAGATCATCGACGCTGCACAGGCCAAGCAACTGGCCCAGCTCGAGCCTCGTGAGGTGATACTCGCCAAGATCGCGATGATGTTCAACCAGCCCGCTCAGTCGGCCGTCAACGTCTTCGGCGCTCTACTGCGAGACCTCGGCTCGATGCTCGCCCAGGTCCTGACCCAGAAGGAATCCGAAGCGCCGCCCGCAGAAGCAGCCCCCGAGCCGGAAGCCGAGCCGGTAGCCGAGCCGGGACAGGCACCCGAGCCGGTAGCCGAGGCAGTGGCCGAGGCGGGACCGGCACCCGCGCCAACCCCAGAAGCAGAAGCCGTACCTGAATCGGAGCCGGAGGCGACGCCGGAACCAGAGGTCGCGCCAGAACCGGAGCCCGAGGCAGAAGCCCCTGCCGAAGCCGAGCCCGAGGCAGAAGCCCCTGCCGAAACCGAGCCTGAAGCAACTGCAGAAGAGACCACTGAGACCGAGACGACCGAGACCGAGACCGAAACTGAAGAGCAAGAGAAGGAAGGGGAATAACGATGGCAACTTTGACCCAGGATGACGTTCTCGAGGCAGTAGCGGGTTGGACCGTCCTCGAGCTGTCTGAGTTCGTGAAGGCGTTCGAAGAGAAGTTCGGCGTGACCGCGGCGGCCCCCATGGCCTACGCAGCCGGGCCTGCGGGTGGCGGCGGCGGAGCTGCTGCTGAGGCTGAAGAGGAGAAGGATGAGTTCGATGTCGTCCTGACCTCTGCCGGTGACAAGAAGATCCAGGTCATCAAGGAGGTCCGTGCACTTACGAGCCTCGGCCTGAAGGAAGCGAAAGACCTCGTCGACTCGGCCCCCAAGCCGGTTCTCGAGAAGGTCAACAAAGAGCAGGCGGAAGCCGCCAAGGCTCAGCTCGAGGCAGCAGGAGCAGGTGTCGAGCTCAAGTAGTTACTAGCTCAGAAAGAAGGCCCCGCCGGGAAACCGGCGGGGCCTTTTCTATGTGATGCCCTACGGAGTCGCCGGAGCAGGACCCTTGGCTCGGATGGCCCGGACCACCGCACCGGCGATCAGCACGATCGCGAGCGGGTAACTCACGGCCAACCAGAGGTATGTCCAGGCAAGTACGAGCGCTCCCGCGATCGCTGAGATCGCCGCCTTCCGAGGGGATCGGCCTGCGAGTGCCACGCTCGCCAGAAGAAGCACTCCCCCGATTATCCCGAAGAGGCCCCACATAACTTTGCTCTCGTCGCCGGCGTGTCCGAGGATCGAGCCAACGCCGTTCATAACCGCGAACAGGCCGAACACCACTGCAGCAGCTGTACTGAATGCAACGAACATTTGAGCGAACATCTTGCCGTCCTTCCTGACGGGACCGGGGACAGCAGCGGCCAGACCGTTGGCTGCGCTCTGTCGCCAGACCAGATCTGATGGCATGCCGCAGAGCAGTCTCGTGAGGATCGAGAAACCCGTGTCGGACGGATCCTCTCCTTGCTGTTGGGCATGAGAACGCTGTTCCCACATGTCGGAACCGAGCTCGTCGAGACGCGCCTGCCTCACGGCTGCCGGTAGTCCTCGGGTATATGCCTTGCACCATGCTTGCGTGCCCGACGTGGCAACTCGCAACCAGAGATTCATGACGGTTGGAGGCCCCGCTCCAGCCCTCGAGTGGCGTGTTGGAGCGCTCGAGCCGACTGGATCGCCAGCTCGCCGGCCCCCGTGACTCGATAGAGACGTCGACGAGGTCGGCCTTC
>JBKJYP010000251.1:0-5658 GCA_046715695.1 Actinomycetota bacterium
CCTTAGAGAGGCTGGCATCCCTCTCCACGTGCGGGAGCTCGGGAAGAGGATCAAGGCCCGAGGCTGGACTCACCCACGGTCCTCTAAGCCCCGACCGGACCAGATTCTCTACCAACTGGCGGCTCGACTTCCGCGGCACTCCAAGATCTTCAATCGCGTCGCACCTAATACATTCGCCCTGGTTGCTTGGGAGGCTGCCGGCATAGCGAGGGCACGCCCGAGGTTCGGCCTGTTCAAAGGTCCTGGTGGGGTTGCTGCCGAGATTAGTGAACATCCCGAGAAGGCCTTTGAGGATTTGACTTGGCGCTCGTCTTAGACACGGGAGTGATCTACGCATCACTGGATGCGAGCGATGCAGATCACATCCGATGCGTCGCCCTGCTGGAAGGATGTGACGAACAGCTCGTCATCCCGAGCCCAGTGTTGGTAGAGGTTGACTACCTAATCGCGAAGCATGCGTCACTAGATGTGTGGGCCGTTTTCTGTGAAGACGTTCAAGCGGGCGCTTACTTGATACTTCCGACGGATCCTCAGAGCCTTCATCGTGCGGCTCAGATCCAACAGCAGTATGCCGACCAGCCGATCGGGTTTGTGGATGCATCTGTCCTATCAACATGCGAGACGTTGGGTGAAGACAAAGTAGCGACTCTCGATCGCCGACATTTCTCGGTGCTAAGAACGCTGGACGGCAAGGCTTTGCGCCTTCTGCCTGAACCTGCATAGGCACCCATCGGATCTGGAAATCCGATGGGCTGAGTAAGCGAGGGTTTCCGCGCACTGTTTCAGCCTTCGACATCATGCAGAGTCGTCCATACCTCCGACCGATGGGGTGCCACGATTCCCGATCCAAGGTTTTGAAGAAGGACTGCCAGGACGTCATCTGATCCGGTCGCCGACGGACATCTAATCGCCTTAAGGCCGAGCGAGTTAGCAGCCTCTCCAAGAAGTTGCGGGACAGACAACTCCTCGGCAAGCAGATCGATGAGGTCGATCCCTAGCTCCTCTCGTGTCTCTGAGTCCGTTAGGTCTAGGACGCCATTGAGATCAATCTCGTATCGAAAGAGGTGGCGTGGAAGCAAGCCTTCGGGTCCGATGGCCAGCCGATTGCCGGCCCTCTTGAACTCGGCGACAGCACAGGCTCGGGTGGAACACAGATACAGGACGGGGAAACTGTCCGGCGGATTGAATCTGCCGCCGCGCCGTCGGGCCCCCTCGCCGCTTAAGGGATCGTAGTTCGGAGCTTGCTGTCGGTAACCGCCGCCCTGGTAGGGCACCGTCTTGATCGCTGCTAGACGACCTATCTCCGGTGCGGACACCGCCTCAGGCCGTGACGCCCTCAGCCAAGGCCAGGATCGCTCCTATGACCCGCTGGTATTCACCCTTAGCTATTGCATCCAGCGGTTTCTCGTATTCGAGGTCAGGATTCGGGCTCCTCAGCCAAAGTCGAGCCGGGTCATCCCTGAGGGTCCTCTGAAGTAGATCGACCACCGTTTTCAGCTCCAGAAGGCGCTCTTCAGATTCCCGTCGCGGTGCGCTTCTGTGGGCCTGCCAACGATTAACGCTGCGAGGGGTGGTGCCGAGTACCCGCGCCACATCGGCTCCGTCGAGCACTTCAGTCTCGAGGAGTCGATCCAGAAGTCCGACTAGCTCGGTCAAGGATTCTCCTTCTCACAGGCTTGTAATTCAATCCTACTCTGACCATGATATCGCACCTGCTTTGTCGTGGAAATATCGCCCTTCTGGCAAGCTGATGAACTACGGCATGGTCGGGGGCAGACACCTTCGCCAGATCCCGGACCATAAGTATCGGATCGCGTATCCAATCACCACGTATTGCTAGTCGAGGGAAAGAGTCCTGAGGCGATCTTGAAGGACGGGAATGTCCTTTTCGATCACCCGCCAAATGATTTCGAGGTCGATGCCCCCATATTCGTGGATGAGCACGTTCCTCATGCCGATGATGGTGCGCCATGGGACATCATCGAGAGCCTGCCGTGAAGCAGCCGATAGCTTTCCAGCAGCCTCTCCCATGATGGCCAGATTCATGAAGACCGCGTCCTGCCTGAGTGGCGAAGCCATGAAAGCAGCTTCGCCTCCGCCGGTGTACTCCATGATGCGGTCACAAGCTTGAAGCATGTCGAAGACTCGTACTCGGTCGTCGTTCCTATCCATCGAGAGGCCTCGCCTCGTCAAGGATGTTCTCTTTGAGGAGAGGATGGAGCCCGTTCTCGCTGACCACATCGACCTTAATGCCGAGTAGTTCCTGGAGATCGAGTTGCAGGTTGATCAGATCGAAGAGACTCATTCCTGGACCCGGTCTGATCAAGAGATCGAGATCACTTTCAGCGTGCGCTTCCCCCCGTGCCCGTGACCCAAAGATCCGCACATTCGTGGCTCCGTGACGCTCTGCGGTCTCTAGTATCTGAGAGGCGGGTAGATCCATACCTCAAAGGATAGGCAGAGAGTGAGACAGAAGCCATTGTTTCGCTAGAGATGCCCTCTTGATGCCTAGGCGGAGACATGGCTCGGACTACTTGGGGAGGCTCGTAGGCGAATCGATCGCGTATCCGATTGCCCAAAGGAAGTTAGGCCGGCAGGAGATGTGACTCAATCTCTGCTAGCAATCGGCTCAAGGATTCGTCATGCCCTCGGAGCACATCGGCTGGCAGCTCTCCTTCTGGTTGCAATCGCCTAACGAGAGAAGCGATCTCAGCCTGACCGATGGTGTCGAGCTGCTGCCCCAACTCGGGCCGAGAGAGAGGGAACACCCCAGAGCCTAGGAGTGCTGCTCGGGCAAGATGAGTCACAGCGAACAAGAGTTCCTCCCTTGCGGCCTCAAAGTCGCCCATCCCGATCAGGGCTCGGCCCACGCCCAGCCTTTCGGCTGCCTTCTCGAGTTTGAGGTGAGCCTTCGGCCAATCCGACAGCGCGGCGAGTTCCTGCTTGAGCGATTCCCACACATCTCGGTTCGTGAGCGGCTTACCGAACCGGATCAGCCAATGCGGCAGGTCATCGCCGTCGAGGATGCGATCCCTCAGTCTCGAAGAGGTCATAGCGACAAGTTGGACCGTGAAGGTTTGGCTCGATCGCAAATGAGTATCCAGTGCGAGAACATCGAGGTCACTAGAACTCGATCTGAGAGTCGGTCTGACCGCGGAACCGAATAGGACGATCGTGGATGCATCCCTCGCCTCGGCGATCACTCTCCCAAGCAATCTGCGTTCAGCCACCGAGATACTCATGCTTTGCCTCCTGTGAGCCTCTCGACCTGAGAGAAATAGGACTCGACTCGATGGGCGACATCTTCGGGATCCAGGTTATCTGGCATGGGCACATCACCGTAGGCGACGCTGAGACGAGCTGCGCCCAGAGTTTGAAGGAGATCCATGATGTCGGGGAGTCCATGGCTCTCATGCAGAGTCACGGCAACCTGGACCTTGTTCGGATGCGTCGGCTGCCACGGCAGCCCCAGATGCTCGGCTGCTGCAACAACAGCGTTCTCGAGACTGAAGAACCCGAACATCGCTAGGTCGGTCCAATCAACCGGGTGTACCCAAGCTGTCTGAACCTTAACGAGATGCTCTCTAGCAAGTTCAAGGTGTCTGTTCATTCTCATGATTCTAAATCGGGCCTGTGTCATGAACGGGGTGATGAGCTCGATAACTCGTCGCTGGAGACAGCGAGGTTTGATCCTTGCCCATCAGGTCTGATTTCGGATCAGACTTCAGGCGGTCTTCTGTCGAGTCTTGCTAGAAGCTCTTGAAAGGCCTCTTGTTCTTGGGACGATCTCTACCCTTGCATCGAGAGCCGACGCAAGAGCAGTAACGGTTTTGAGCTCCGGATTTGATGTCGCCGAAAAAAGCCGCCTGATGCTCGCTGGATCCTTGCCCACTAACCTCGCGAGCTCGGCCTTCGAGAAACCAGCAGCCTCTCGCAAACGGTCAAGGGTCCTGATGATTTCATCGATCTGACTAATCTCAGCGCGCGCCCGTTCGTATTCAGCTTTGAACTCAGGGTCTCGCAGCTTTTTCTCAAGTCTGCGGCGATGGTAGGACGTGTCTAGGCTCTTCTTTCCCGCTGCTGGCATCTCCCCGCACTCCCATCCTTGACACCGTCACTACTTAGTGGAAACGTAACATAGGTGTTACGTCCATTCAAGGAGATCAGGTTGTCTTGGGACGTCGTCTGATCGCGTGAATCGGAGTGTGTATCCGATCAGCGTGTTTGCTGAGGAGCGATTTCAGTGACCGGAAACTCGCGCTCCTCCTGCCCTCCACTGGGTAGATCCACACGAACGACCGCCGTGGCCTCTGGTCCCACGCCTCGGATGGCGACGACCACCCCCTCGGCATCCCCGAGCTCCAAGGGAACGAGCACTCTTACTCCCGGGCGGATCAGAGACGCTCTCTTCTTCTCTAGAACCATCCGCAGAGTCGGCAATTGTTCAAGATCTCTTTGCCTTCCAACTGCAGACTTGGATCGGATGATGTCCTCTAGTGCCGCTACCTGGACCGTTAGCGATCCGATGTCCAGCTGCTCGGCGTTCTCGGCGAGATCGGAGTAACCAGCAGTACCACCAGGGCGGTGAATGATGTCCAGCTGTCCATGATCAGTTATCAAGTTCAGGAAACGGAACTCAACGATCCACTTCTTAAGGTCCTTCCCACTGAACTTGACATCGATCCCCTCCGGTACCTCATGTGACATGAGCCGAGCATGCAGCTCATTGAGCGCCTCAGATAGCGCTGACAGATTCTTCATGTTTAGCGCAGGAACGATGTCGACGTCGTCACTCATGATCGGCGAGCCATGCAAGATGCCGGCCACAGCTCCAACAAGGATGTAGTCCACGCCGTGCTTCTCGAGAACCTCGAGTATCGGCCGAGGGTCGAGCGTCATCGGCGCGTCACGCTTTCGATCAAGTTCTGTTGAGCTGCCATCGCTTCGGTGGCGCGATCCAGTCTCTCTCCGGGGTTCAGCCTGAGATTCCGATCGATAAGGAGGGCATGTCCTTCGTCCGGAGTCACCACTCGCACATAGAGGTCGAGACCGCAGGCCCGGATCGCTTGTATTAGTCGCTCGTAGGTCGGAGAACGCTCTCCTGTCTCCCACCTCGTGATGACGGACTGAGTCGTCCCCAATAGGTCGGCCAGTTCACGCTGAGAGAGGTTCCGCCTCTTCCGGGCCTCTCGGATCAGCTCTCCACCTCTCATGGGGTCAGTATACCCTTATGGATGTCATTATGACACCCGTTTGGGCATCAACCTTCGAAACGAACCTCGAGATCAGATCCTTCGTCACCTCAAGAGTTCTCAAAGACCGATCACGATCGCCTTCAGCAGAGACGGGCAAGGTCTCATCGGGTGTCATGAGTCCGCCGGGTTCGACGTCGTTGAGTCGGACGAAGAAGCCAAGGTACTCCTCGAGCTTTCGGAAGAAGAGAAAGCCCCTCTGAAGTCTGTTTGATTCCTATCGGATTCTGTCCTTGATCGACCTGTGACTCAGGTCACTGCACCGCTTCCACTAAGCCATCATCGTGTGGAAATGCCCAGACTCCGGCGACTAACCCTTTCGGACTTCCTCAACGACCGGTGGCTCCCCGCGATCGAAGCCACGGTCAAGCCCTCAACACTCATGTGCTACAGCATCCACGTCCAA
>JBKJYP010000252.1:0-4453 GCA_046715695.1 Actinomycetota bacterium
TGTCTGGCGACGGGAACAACCCACATCCTCCCGGGCCGCGACTGGAACTATCAGGAACGGATCGGCTAGGCGATCCGTAGACGAAACGGGAGATCTAAGGATGCTCGTATCGATCCTGCGCAATCAATCAGGGACGAGACGTCATCTGAGATGCCCACTGTTTGAGGTTGTCGATCTGATCGGCCCTCAAGCTCGGCCTCATCTCTGTAGCAGCTTGCTTGAAGTGAGCGTCGGTGATCTCGGGGGCGCTCATGTCCTCGCGCATCGCGATCATCGCTGCGGCACGGGCGAGGGCTTCTAGGTCTGCGGCCGAGTAGCCCTCGGACGCGGCTCCGGTCGCGATGGGATCGAACTCAGCCGAGCACGGCATCTTGCGAGTGATCGCCTCGAGGATCAGGCCACGTGCTACCGCGTCCGGCGGAGGCACGAACACAAGGCGTTCCAGACGGCCAGGACGGAGTAAGGCAGGGTCGATCAGGTCGGGACGGTTGGTCGCGGCCAAGACGAAGACGCCGTGCAGGTCCTCGACACCGTCGAGCTCGGTGAGGAGCTGGGCCACGACCCGATCAGTCGTGCCGGAATCACTCGATTGACCACGTATCGGAGCGAGAGCATCCACCTCATCGAAGAAGACGACCGCCGGCGCGGCGTTGCGAGCGCGACGGAACAGCTCGCGCACTGCACGCTCGGACTCGCCCACCCATTTGGACAACAACTCGGCCCCCTTGACCGATAGGAAGTTGGCTTCAGCCTCGTGTGCGAGAGCCTTGACGAGGAACGTCTTTCCGCAACCCGGGGGGCCGAACAACAACACACCTCGCGGAGGCTCGACACCGAGGCGAGTGAATGACTCGGGGTAGCGCAGGGGCCAAACCATGGATTCGACCAAGACCTTCTTCGTCTCCTCCATATCCCCGACGTCGTCGAGAGACACGTCGGCGATCTCGATCGAGGCTCCGGCCATAGAGCTCGGTCGCACGACCTCGAGAGCAGCGTCGATGTCGGCCTGCATCACGAGGAGCTCTGGGCCCTGCGCGTTCGTCTCCTTCGCGCGAACGGCCGCATGCAGTGCTGCCTCCCTGCACAACTGGATCAGGTCGGCCGCGACGAAGCCGGGAGTTCGCGCTGCGGCCGAGTCGAGGGAGACGTCTGCTCCGAGTGGGAGGCCGCGCGCGTGAACCTCAAGGATCCGGCGTCGATCCTCGCGGCGCGGTAGTGGGAGCTCGATCTCGAGATCAAGGACACCCGGGCGTCGCAGGTCTGTGTTGGTTCCTTCCGGATGGGCGGTCGTGCAGATAACCGCGATGCGGCGACGACCGATCACACCACCGATGACCTCGAGGAGAACGCTGAGCGTCGGACCTGGTTCCGTCCGAGGAGCGAGCGCGTCGACATCCTCGATCAACAGAACCGCAGGGGCTACGGCTTCGGCTTGAGCGACCATCGTTACGAGGTCCGAAGCCGCCTTATCGGGCCCGCCGCGCTCGAGGGCAGGACCCCACAGCCGATGGACCGAAGCCCCGACGACCGCGGCGACAGCTTCGACAAGGGCGACCTTGCCGGAGCCCGGAGGGCCCGTCACCAACACGCCCATCTGAGCGCGGGTTCCGAGTTGCCCGAGCAATTCGGTGTGGTGGAAGCCGAGCTCCAGGAGCTCGCGCAATCGCTTCACCTGATCCTCGAGCCCGGGGAGGTCCTCCAGTGCGGGGGCCGGGCGAGCCGAAACGGGAGTGCCGCTTCCGGCCGTCGCTGCAGCCGCGGCGTTGTCCCAGTTGAAGACGGTTTCCATCGTGACGCGCACGAGCCCGGGCGGCGCGGTGGCCGCCACATCGAGGATCGCCGTCTTCCAGCCCTCGCCCCAAGCGCTCTGCAACCCCTGAACCAACGCGTCGAGTTCAACCATCGTGTCGGTGGCGCCGGGACGGCTGAAATCCTGGGGAAGCAAACTCACCTTGTCGCCGGGAAAGAGAACCTTTCCCAACAAAGCGAAACGCACCGCGCCGGGATCGAGCTTGATCGCTCCATCCGGGATGCCGGTGAGCGTCACCGTGGCAGCCGGACGTACCTGCCCCCGGCTCACCTCGACGATCTCGCCGCCGCCCACCCCCGCGTTCATGCACGTGATGTCGTCCATGAGGATCGTGGCCTGATCGACGCCGGGGGGAGCCGCTGCCGCCAGCGCTCCCGTAGTCTTCTTGCCGCGGAGCTCGAGCGCATCCCAGGCCCCCACCCCCAACGCATCCAGCAGCATGGGATTGAGCCGAACCACGCCCCGGCGGGCGTCGGTCTGAGATGCGTTGATGGCTACCCGCATCTTCAATGAGGTGGGATCCGGCCTCATCGGTCGAGTGCGCCCACGAGCTTCCGCACGTGAGACGGATAGCGGTGGAGCAGGCCACCATGTTTGCCGTCGAAGAGTTCGAAGCTGTGTGCGATCCCCTGTTCGGTGAGCGCATCCGAGAAAGCACCGGCGCCGAGGTCGAGGTTCCACTCGTCCGAGCGCCCCGCATCGAAAGAGATCAGCTTCAGGGAGCTGAGCTCCTCGGCATAGCGCGGCACCATACGAACGGGGTCGTGCTGCAACCACCGCTCCCAGATCTCGGGTATCAAACGCGCGTTCTTGTCGTATGGGATCAAGGCCCGCCCGGGCGATGATGGGTCGGGTGAATACGCAAGAGCCATCGCCCAGTCGTTCATCAACGACGCTCCTGTTTCCCAATCGAATGGGTCCGGTGGGAACTTCTCTAGGAAGCGATCCCACGAACCGTCGTACTTATCGCGCAGCAGCTTGGCGGAATCGGGGAAGTCCTTCTGGTAACAGGCTTCGAATAGTGCGTCACCCGCGCTGGAATGGAATGCTCCGAACACATCCGACCTCAGCATCGACACCACCATCGAGCCGTAACCGCCGCTCGAATGTCCGGTGATCCCGCGGGAGCCGGGCGTTGGGTTGGTCGGATAACGATCGTCGATGAACGCGACGACCTCATCACACAGATAGTCCATGTAAGGGCCGGTGCCGGTCGAGTTTATGAATTGCGATCCGCCGAAGCGCGTCCACGCGTCGACGAAGACGACGACCGCGGGAGAGCAGCCATCCTCGGTGAAGAGCTTGTCGATCCTCTCGATCATGTTCGTGCCGAACGCGGCCCGGTTCCTCCACATGTCGAGTTGGCCCGTTAGACCTTGGATCACATAGACCGAAGGAAGGGTCTCGTGCGAGCCGGGAGGCGTGTAGACGTAGAGCGGTCGGCGCGAGGGATCGCCGAGAGGATTGGCTTCCAGCAGGTCGGAATGGACGGTCAGCTGGTCGAGCGAGCCCTTGAGCTCACGGTCCCAGGGTGGACCCGGAAGCCCATCGACAACACTGAGGGTCACAGGAGGACCGTTACGTGCACCTCAGGCCCCGCGGAGCTCCGCCACGATGTCGCCCACCTCGGTCGGGTTCGTCGCGACCCGCACACCGGCAGCCTCGAGTGCTTCTTTCTTGGCCTGGGCCGTGCCCTTGGATCCGGACACGATCGCTCCGGCGTGGCCCATCCTCTTGCCGGGCGGGGCGGTGAACCCGGCGATGTAAGCGACAACGGGCTTCGACATATTCGCTTTGATCCAGGCTGCGGCGCGCTCCTCGGCGTCCCCACCGATCTCGCCGACCATCACGACCATGTCGGTCTCGGAGTCGGCTTCGAACAGCTTGAGGATGTCGATGAAGTCGGAGCCGGGGATCGGGTCGCCACCGATGCCGACGCAAGTGGATTGGCCGATCCCCCGTTGGGTGAGCTCGTGCACGATCTGATACGTCAGGGTGCCCGAGCGACAGACGAGCCCGACGGGTCCGGGCTTCGCGAGCTCGCCCGGGGTGATCCCGACGTTCGCTTTGCCCGGTGAGATGACGCCTGGACAGTTCGGCCCGATAAGGGTGACATCACGCTCGCTACGGCGGAGATAGGGAACGGCGCGGGCCATGTCCATCGCGGGGATGCCTTCTGTGATCGCGATGATCACGTCGATGCCGGCTTCGTAGGACTCGAGGATCGCATCAGAGGCGAAACGAGGCGGAACGAAGACCATGGCGGTGTTGGCGCCGTGCTCGTCCACTGCCTCTCTCACAGTGTCGAAGATGGGAACACCTTCGACATCGGATCCACCCTTACCGGGGGTGACACCGGCGACGAGGTTGGTCCCGTATTCCTTGTTACGCAGAGCATGGAAGGAGCCTTCGCGACCGGTGAGTCCCTGAACTACGAGTCGTGTGTTGTCGTCGATGAGGATCGCCATCAGGCTTCCCCCTTCGCTGCCGCAACGGCAGCGCGCGCGGCATCGAGCATCGTCTCGGCGGTTCTAAGCATCGGGTGAGGGGCGGCGGCGAGCATCTTGCGTCCCTCCGGGGCGTTGGTGCCGTCCAGTCGAACGACGATGGGAACCTTTACATCGAGGCGGCCCAGCGCGTCGA
>JBKJYP010000253.1:0-11980 GCA_046715695.1 Actinomycetota bacterium
CCGAAGTCTCGGAAGATCCGATCGATCCCTGCGAGTCCCAGCTGCCAACGTGCATCAGGGGAACTCTGCTTCCCGAGAAGCTCCAAGAGCGATAGCGAAGCATCACTGTCGATGTGGAACATCTCCTCTGCGATGTTGATGGCCTCAGGACCGCCGTACCGCTCGATCTCCCTCTCATAGGTGTCGAGCTGCAAACGCCACAGAGAGCCATCGGCGAGGAACGGTTCACATCGCCGGTGGAGATCAAGAAGCACGACCTCCCTGAGGATCTTCTCGTCACCGTGCAACCTCAGTCGCAGGTGCCATCGCGGATCCCCGTAACGGACGAAGAACCACGATCGGAGCCGACCTTCGCCGGCGTGGGATCGCACCAAAGGCGCGACGAGGTTCCTGAGCAGGATGTCGACGCTGGCCGTTCCCGTATAGAGCTTTGCGTATAGCCAGTCCGATCCCGGGAGGAAGCGACGCTCGATGGAGGTTGGTGTCGGCCGTGATGTCGAGGCTCGTGATGGTGAGGAGGTGCGAAGGAACGGCACGATGACCTCGCTCACATACGCGCCGACGGGTCCTGTGGCGCTGAGCCGGTCGGGGGAGGGCCACATCTCCACGAGGCGAACGATAGGTCTGCCCTTCACGAGGTTGGTGAGCACCTCGATAGACGCATCGTCCTCCAGATCCAAGTTGAGTTCGTTGTCCGCGTCTTGCAGACACACGTAGCGGGGGAGTCCAAGTTCGCGGGCGCCGGCGATCTCCTTGGGGTCGAGGTTCCACCGGGCGCGGGCGACCACCACCGATCCGATGACGACGCGAGGTAGGAACCGAGCTGCTTCGAGGATGCCCCAGTTCCAGACGACCCCCGACGCCACAGCCTGACTTTGTAGCGCGCATAGGAAGCGATACGTCCCGAGGGAACGGAAACCGTAGTTGTGCGCGCTGGCCAGACGAGGGATGACTTCTCTGCCGAGACGGCGCGAGCGCAGCACGACCCGGTCTCCGACCACGGTAACGGTGAGATCGTCGATCGGGATCTGCCCGCCCTCGGGCGCCCCCGATCTCCCCAGGAAGGGGATCTCGTGATCCCTCAGGCAGGGACGCGCCAGGATGTTGCCCGTGCGGCCCTCAGGCAAGTGGACGATCTCCGCGAAGACGGCGTCTGGTCTGTGGGACTCCTCGGCGCGCAGCTGGTCGCGCACGTGACCCTCGAGTTCGGGGTCGGCGAGACAGAAGCGACCCAGGAGGGCCGCACCCGACGGCCCCGCCACTCCGTGCAACAACATCCGTGGCCCCGTCCCTTCGGCGGCAACACTGCAAAGCGCTGCGAACGCATCCGGGAACTCCGGTGGGCTCTGGTTCGCGAGGGCATCCATGTCCTCGTTGCTCAGGATGATCTCGGGGTCACCCGATGCCCATGCCTTTTCCACTAGACGTAGCAATCGACCACGACGAACTTCGGTTGGGGTTGCCGGCTGGTCTGCGACGAATGGCATCTCGGCCAGCAGCGGCGAGGCGTCGGCCGAGGGTGAAGTGGAAAGCTCGAAACCGATCCCGAACTCTTCGTCCAGGACCTCGGCCAGAGAGACCTCCCGCGTTTCGTAACGCTCGGAGAAGTCGCTTCTGAACCGTGCGAGCGATCCTTGCTCAGGAGGCGACATCAGCCGGCGCAAGGAATCGATCGCGAACCCGAGTTCGTCGACGGCATCCTTGCCGAGGCTGGCTGAACTCAAGGCAGGGATGAGATCGACCTGGAAGACCTTGCCCGCGTCGACTGCGGCTGGAAGGCTCTCTAAGGATGCCCTTATAGATGCGTATGCGGCTGGGGGCGTCCCCAAGCCGGATGCATCCAGTTTCTCGAGCCGCCGCTGGACCTCGATCAGTGTGGAGGTCAGGGGCGAGTCCGGGGCTCGCGTCTCCAGGGTTTCGATCATGGCATCGAGCGCCTCGGTCCCGGTCACGGTTGGCTCGAGCTCCGAAACGAGGAGCTGCGAGTCGATCAGCTCGGCAACGAATGCGGCCGCTTCGGCTTCCGTGATGTCGTCATCGACCAAGACGGACGTGAACTCGGAGAAGAAGGCACCGTCTTCGGCTCTCCGGAGCACCTTAGCCAAAGCTTCTGACCCATCGACGGCTACGAGCCTGTAGCGTCGGATCGATCGCTCGTGACGCCCTTCGACGTACCGGACCCGTCCTCCAGCTTCATACATGCTCGAGTTCGGATACCAGAGAAGGGCGCGCTTGAGTGCCTCGTCCGTCCTCGCAGCTTCCGCCAACGATGAGAGGTACTCCATATCGAGTCTCGTCTTCCTGCGCCAGCTCGAGGGATCGGCGAGAACCAGGCTGGTCGTGTCGCCGATGGTGCCAACCGTCGTCCCGGCGAAAGTTCCGAAGGGCGTAGCGCGCGAGCTCATGCGGGACAAGTAGCGGATCAAGGATCGTTGCACCTTCGTGGCCTCTGGCTCGCTCAGGTCCCCGGCGATCCACCGGTCGACCTTCGCCTCGAGCTTGGGTGATGCCAGGAAGATCGCTTCGCGCACCTTCGGTTCGGTCACGGCTTCCTTAAGGCGAGCGACCTTCAGTCCCCTGTCGGTGTCCTGGCACCATGCGACCCAGTCGTCGAACGATCGCGCGGCGGTCCTCACTGCGATGAAGCCTGAAGCCTTGATCCCCCGGAGACCGGGCGCACTCATCGGGGAGGTCCCGATAACAACAAGACACGATCCCCGTTTGGTGCCTGATCTGTGGCGCAAGCGACCAATGCGAGCGCCACGCCCGCGACCCCGGCCAACAACCCAGGACCTTGTACGTCGCCGTCTTCGCGTCCTGAGCTGGGTTCCCAGACGGAGTACCCGAGCGGCAGCTTGTCGTCGTAGGACTCCAGCGTCGATGTGACCCAACGCGCTGCCTCTTGTGCGAGGTCGTCTCGATCGAGGTGGAACGACATCCGAGCGAACATCAGCGCGAGCCCGGCGGAACCGTGGCAGAGGCTCGCCCCGGTCGTCCCTGTTGTAGACGAAGGCCTGCCCAACATCTTTGCGATCGCCTTATCCAGAGCTTCCGTCGCAGGTCCATCGGGGTTCGTGTCCACATATCGAAGGAGTGCCGAGATGACCCCGGGATCTCCATAGCACCACGCCAACCTCGAGGGCATGACGTCGATCTCGTCTCCGACGAAGAACGGCCAGTTCGCGAACGATCCCTCGAGACGCTGGGTGAGTAGATAGCTGGTAGCACCGTTCGCGGCTTGCCGAACATCGTCATCGTCCATGCCGAGCTTCATCGCGTCCGAGAGCAGAGCGACAACCCCAGGCATGCCGTGGGCCATCCCGAGGTTGTAGAAGCCCTTCGGTGCCCGTCCGAGTTTCGACGCCAGGATGAGCTCGGGTGGCGTGAACCAGGCCAAGCCTTCGGGGTGCTGTTCCGCAAGCCCGATCAGCTTCCTGACGACGAGCTCCAGAAGCTTGTCGTTACCCTGACCATGGCGAGCGATCGCATACACGCCGACACCGACCAGCCCGCTCACGAGGTCGTAGTCGCCGGGCCAAACTGGGCGGGACAAGAGTCCCTCGAGCGCCTTGTCGATGTCGCTGAGATCCGGGTCTGGCGAAAGATGAGATATGGCCCAGGCGACACCTGTGAAGCCCTGCATCAAACCCACGGACATGGGTTGAGCCGTCACCGCGTCGGCAGCAGATCCAAGAAGCTTCTTACCGGCGACCTCGAAACCCTCGTCGGGGAAGTGATGATCAAGGTAGCTCAGAGCAAGCGCTTGACCCGCCCAACCGCGACCGAGAGTGGCCTGGTCTGAGGTGGGCTCGTTCCCCGTGACCTCCGCGATCGCGTGCCCAAGTTTCTTGGCTACCTCGAGTGCCGCCGAGGCTTGGGCTCCCTCGAGGATCGGCCGCCACTGATCGTCTTCCACGTCTATATGAAACAGGAAAGTCCGGGCGCCCGGGTAGCCTCCGGTCGTGCCCCCGGGTCTGACCCTTCTCGTCGATACATCGAGCCTGATCTATCGGGCGTTGTTCTCGACGCCCGACTCGGTGATCGCTCCCGATGGGAAACCGATCAACGCGGCACATGGGTTCCTCGGGATGCTGGCCCGATTGATCCAGAACTACGACCCGGAGTTCCTCTGCTGCGCCACCGACCAGGACTGGCGCCCGCAGTGGCGTGTCGACCTGATCGAAGGCTACAAGTCCATGCGTGCCGAGCCCGGCAGCGCGCAGGAACAAGCCGAAGATCTGCTGTCTCCGCAGATGCCCGTGCTCTTCGAGATCCTCGAGGGCGCGGGGATACCGGTCGTGGGGCACGCGGATGCCGAAGCGGAAGATGTCATCGGAACACTCGCAGAGCGTGCCCCCGGTAAGGCGGGCATCGTCTCGGGCGATCGCGACCTGTTCCAGCTTGTCCGAGATCCCAACGTGTTCGTGCTCTATCCGAAGAAAGGCGTCAGCCAGCTAGATGAGGTGAACGAGGGCTACATCGAAACCAAGTACGGGATCCCGGGACGCGCCTACCGGGACTTCGCAACGCTCCGTGGCGACCCCTCCGACGGCCTTCCGGGCGTGAAGGGGATCGGCGAGAAGCTGGCTGCCTCCCTATTGGCTCGCTACGGGAGCCTCGACGCGATCATCGGTGCCGCCGAGGACGGCTTTGACCAGAGCGTCGTCATGAGCAAGGTGCGAAGAGATCTCGACTACGTGAAGCGCGCGGTCCAAGTAGTCACGATCCCGACCGACCTGCCGATCCCTGACATCGACCTCACGCGCCCGAGACGCGACGCGGACCCTTCCGTTTATGCGCTGGCGCAAGCCTCGGCCCTCGACGGCGCCCTCCGGCGCCTAGGCAGCGCACTAGAAGGGAGATAGGGCCGAGCTAGTTCGATAGGACCCGCAGGAGCAAGATCTGGCCGTTGATACTGATCGTGTAGGGGTTGAGGCCGAACCAGTGGGGATATTCCTCGGTCGGACGGGGAAGCAGTGCACCGAAGATCACGATCCTGCCTTCGCCGATCGGAAGCATCCCGATGTTCACCTTGTCGGTGGCGAAGCCTTCGGCTCCGCCATGTCTGTCCTCGGGTGGGTCGGCTGTCCCGATCGTCTCGCCACCGGCATCCTCCCAGTCGGAGCGCGCTATGGTCCAGATCGGGGCACTGTTCTGCGTCGGGGACTCCCTGCATGACCCGGTCTGGCCGCATGGCCAGTACTGGTCACGCTCCATGAGGAGGGGATATCCGATCCCACCCGGCGCGTACATCTGGCGAGCGCGATCGTAGAGCCCTTCCGTGAGCGGTTTCGTGCGATCGAGGTCCGAGTAGCCGACGTATGCGAAGCGCTCTTGGATCGAATCGGGGTTGATCCCCAGCAAGCGCGGCAGCATCGCCAGGGCGCTGTCGGTCAGCACGAGTGTCCCTCCGCCTTTGGCGAAACTCAATAGTGACGAAGTGTCGCGGAGCGTCGTGTCCGCGACCACGAATGAGTCGAGTTTGCGGAGGCTTTGGTCGAGGTTGCTTGGCTTCACCTCGAGGATCGGGGAGGTGATGAGGCTCCTCAGGTCTCTGAAGTAGTCGGTGTTTGAGAGGTTGTAGTGGGCTTGTCTGATCGGGCCCCAGATCGGGTTCCGAGGGCCTGGGGGTGGCGCCGAGGGATTCCCATCTCTGTCGGTCACTCTGTGTCCGGGTTCGTAGAAGCCCACGCGGGTACCGAGCGAACGGCGGTCGGGAGTGCTCTCACGGATGCTCGCCGCGTGCACAGCTGTGGTTTCGAGGATCGCTCGGATGTTGTCGACGAATAGTTGCGCGAGGGCCGGGTTATAGGTGCTATAGCTCAAGCAATCGACCTCGTACGTGATCGAATCGGCATCGAGGCCGCTGTCGCTGGCAGCCCACCCACCCCATGTGCCGGTGACGGTGTAATCGATGTGCTCCCAGTTCGTGGCGTACTCGGCCCACATCAGCGTCAGGAAAGCAGCTTTCTCGGTGACGGGGCCCACCCTTTGCCCATAGATGTCGAGAACGGAGTCACGGACCTTGCCTGCCTGGAACATCAGCAGCTGGTAGAGAGAGGCGCCTTGAGGGGTGATGTACTTGGCGAGCGCAGCTTCCATCGCCTGCTTGATCCGTTCGGCGAAGTCGTGGACACGCTCTAGCTTCACGGGATCGTTTCCCTCGTCTTCCAGTAGCACCGCCCCCACGGGCACCGGGCCGTGCATGTCCGCGGCAGCGGCGAAGGGTCGGCCGTGCAATTCCTGACGGCGGACGCGCATGAAGTACTTCACGATGGCGGCCCCCTCGGGCTGTGTGAGCGTCGAGTAGCCGTTCTTGTAGAGGGCCGGCAGATCGGGGAAGACCCAGCCGTCGTGGTACGTGAGGCGGTTGCTGTTGAACCCGGCGCCGTTGTACTGGGAGTAGAGGCCGGGGTCGCCGTCAGTTTCACCGGCCGACCACCCGTCGGGAGTCGTGTTCACGAAGTAGATCTTCGTTCGCTCGAGCAGCTGCTTGACCGTGACCTCGTGCGTCTCTCCGGTGAGGCCGGTTTCGTCGGCCAGGACGTGATCGGGCTCGGTCGTGCGCCAGATGAGGAGATCCTCGAAGAATCGCAACCCACCCTCTCGCCCGCACGGCTCGGCCGCGTGGCCGTTCGTGAGGAAGACGTACTGCTTGTTGCGGTCGGGGACCTTCTTGTCCGTGAGGATCGCCAGCTGGAGTGGTAGGCCGTCACCGGTGTCGCGCTTGTGCCAAGCCGGGAACCCATCTTGACCGACGCTGACAGCGTTCGGGTCGTGGAGCTCGTCCTGGATCGAGGTGAACTCCAGATAGCGGGGGTAGAGCTCTTCCATCAGCTCCATCGCAGGCGTGAACTCGGTCGCGAACTGGATGTAGTCCACGGACTGGGACGGCTCGAGGAAGACCCGCCCGTACGTCTGCCACTCGTCCTTGGTCTTCGCGACCGGCGTCGCCCCGGCGAGGCCCGGTGCCAGCAACAAGACAACGATCGAAGCCGCGATGGCTCTCAACAGAGAACTTACGCCCAAACCGCCCACCTCCCAGGAGGGATTCCAACGCCCGGCGCCCAATAGGTTCTCGATGCGACGGGCCCGACCTTCAAACAGCATTATGTGCGCCGCGGGGCTGCTCCTGGCGGCCCTGTTGGTGGCCGCTCCCACCCGTGCTTCGTCGGGGGCCACCGGTGAATGCCGCGCCACCGTCGGGGGCCTAAGGCTCCAGACGGTCACGATCAAGCAGCTCGGATCGGCCCTGAGGAGCGGCAAGGTCACCAGTCGGGCGCTGGTCTCCGCGTATCTGGCTCGGATCAAGGCCTACGACACAGTGCTCAACTCGATCCGCGTGCTCAACCCCCGAGCGATGGCCGAGGCAGCCGAGATCGATGCCGAGTTGAGGAAGGGCGAGATCCGCGGCCCCCTCGCCGGCATCCCGATCCTCTTGAAAGACAACGTCAACACGACGGACATGCCGACCACCGCTGGATCGCTCGCTCTCGAGGGGAGCGTGCCCTTACACGAGGCCACGATCACGACCAAGTTGAAGGATGCCGGCGCCATCATCCTCGGCAAGACGAATCTCTCCGAGTTCGCCAATTGGGTGGATCTAAGCATGCCGAACGGCTACAGCTCCCTCGGTGGTCAGGTTCGTAACGCCCATCACTTCGGTGATCCGAGCGGATCGAGCTCGGGCTCAGGCGTTGCCGGTTCCATGGCCTTCTCAGCCGGCACCGTGGGGACCGAGACGTCCGGAAGCATCTTGAGCCCAAGTCACGCGAACGGTCTCGTGGGGATAAAGCCCACGACCGGGCTCTTGAGTCGCTACGGGATATTGCCTCTTGCTCCGAGCTTCGACACGCCGGGACCTATGGTTCGAAACGTGACCGACGCGGCGATCATGCTGACCGTCATGGCCGGTCCGGACGAAAAGGACCCGCGAACTGCCGAGAGCGATGGCATGACTCCTCCGGGCCTCGACTACACGCGCTTCTTGAAACGGGGAGGGCTCGAGGGAGTCCGTCTCGGATTCAGCCCCGGCGACAGGGGGGCTCTCTTCGACCAGGCCCTCACCGTCCTCGAGGATCTAGGGGCGACCCTCGTCGAGACCGACACGCTCAACAACGCCTCGCTCGCAGGGCTTACCGAGATCGCCGCGATCCCGAACGAGTTCAAGGCGTCGCTCAATCAGTATCTTCTAGATGAGACCGTTGACTCTCTAAGGGTCCGCACCCTCAGCGACATCGTCGCATTCAACGAGCAGCATCCCGAGGAGGTCAAGTACGGCCAGGGCCTCCTCCAGGCATCAGATGGGACGCCCGGCGTCATGGAGGCGGGCATCCCGAACAAGGAAGTCACCATCCGAAGCTCACAGCTCGTCATCGACGGAGCATTGATGGCCGACGATCTAGATGCGTTCGTCGCGGCGGGCCCGACGTTCGCGAACATCAGCGCTGCGGCCGGATACCCGACGGTCATCGTTCCCGCCGGTAACGTCTCCAACCGTCCTCAGGGTCTGAGCTTCCTCGGGACCGCCTATAGCGAACCCCAACTCATCTCCTACGCGTACGACTACGAACAAGCGAGTCATCTGAGGGTCCCGCCAACAGAGTTGAACGTGAACCTATTCGCCAAACGCTGCGGCTAACCGGACGGGGCACGCGGAAAGGCCCCCACCCGTAGCGAGTGGGGGCCTCTTTCAGAGCTTTGTTATGGACCGATGATGTCGTCGAGGTTGATGGGGCCGTTACAGCAGCCGAACGGACCTTCTTCGCAACAGGCCATGGTCGTGTTGCCATCACCGGGGCCGGTCGAGCCGCCTTGGATCTGTGTCAGCTCCTCGATGAACAGCTCACGCATCTTCGGAGCGTCCTTGCTCGCCGCTTTACGCATCCAACCTCCCTCTAGCCATGGGATGTGCCCGATCTCAGTGAT
The DNA here is from genome assembly GCA_046715695.1 of Actinomycetota bacterium. Taxonomy (GTDB): domain Bacteria; phylum Actinomycetota; class CADDZG01; order CADDZG01; family WHSQ01; genus DATLNM01. Next base: position 8,929 of record JBKJYP010000253.1, read on the forward strand.
CGCATTCTGAAAGGCTGACATACCTACGTCAAGTTTCCCATTATTTCCCTTCATGGATGCCCGGCTAGAGCGTTCACGAGCGCTTCCAGCAGGCCCGTTCCGCTGCGAGCATCGAAGCCGAGGAACATCGGCGAGGTGTTCGCTTCCAGGAACTTGATCTCGTTAGAGGCCGAGCGTTTCAGGTCGATGCCGGTCCAGCGGAGCCCCAGGATCGCCGCGGCTTCGATGCACTGCTCGAGGGTCTCCTCCGGCAGAGTCGTCTGTTCGAGGACATCTTCGTTCTGCCTGTAGTCAAGCGCATCCGAGGTGATCCGGACGCATGCGATGACCTTTCCATCGAGGCAGTAGACGCGGTAGTTGTCTCCGGGCAGCAACTCCTGGAATGTGACCGGTGCTGCCTTCAGGGAGTCCAGTCGCTCATCGGTCAGGTCCTCCGCGAGCAGCTCTTTCGTTGCTGCGCCGCCGCCCACAGGCTTGTAGGCGATCCGACGACCTTGCGCGAAACCACGCACGACATCGGGGTCGTTGGTCCAGACCGTTTCCGGGACAGGAAGGCCTGCGTCCTCGAGCAGGGCCAGCTGGAATGCTTTCGTGTGCCGTCCATCGGGTGACATCGGGTTGTAGACCGGAAGACCGAGGTGCGACCAGCGCGCCAGAAGCGGCAGAAGCACCTGCGACTTCTCCCGGAACGCAACCATCGTCCTTCGCCAGTCGGCATCCATCTCGTCGGCGACATCCACCAGGAACGAAAGAGGAGAGGTGTAGACGTCGCGGATATAGACGGCCCGGGGGCGGCCGAGTTCGCGACCGTCTATGGAGATCGAGTCGAGACGCTGCCCCAGCGTGATGTTCGGACTCTCCGGGAAATCAAGGGTGTCCACGACGAGAGCTTCAAAACCCTTGGCTTCCAAGCCCTTGGAGACGGCTTCGATGTGTGGGTCCAGAGCCGTGCCCACGAGGAGGACCGGTCGATCATTCATGACGCCGGTCCTTTGGCGTCCGGCCGAGCCCGCCCGCTTGCTTTCAGGGGTTCCAGAAGTCCGGGGTGGTTCTGCAGCAAGAACGCGAGGTGGGGGACAGGGCCCGGGAATGACCTGGAATCGAAGAAGACCCAAGGCGTCCCCTCTACGTGGATGTCCGCCAGCTCCTCGGCACGATCAACAAGGGAACGAGCGTGCTCGAGCCTTCCCTCGATCTCTCGTGTCTCGAGGGCAAGGGCATCCGACAGTACGCGGATCGGATCCTGGGTCACCTTCCCGAAGCCCTTCTTAGCAGCCATGTAAGTCTCGAAGACCCGTTCGGGGCCCGCTGCCAGTGCAGCCGCTAGGAGGGCCGTACAGGCGAGGCGTTCCGATTCCTCGGGGTCCTTCGGCGCGATGGTCACATAGACCCTAGCGATGCCGTTGAACGCGAGAACGCCAACCTCGCGCAGGACGGACTCGCACTTTCCGCATGAGGGATGGGCGAATACGACGATCGTGTGCTCGGCTCCAGGCCCTGCCAGCGCAAGACCGCATTCAGGTCCCGTGATGCCGCTAGGTGTCTCCGTTAGGAGATCGGCCAGGCTCCCAAAGGGAGAGGCTGAGATCCGCCGCAGCCGACCCGAGATGAAGCCCAGTCCCTGGCTCTTGTGGAAATAGGGCACGACGAAGAAAAGCAGGAGCGAGAAGTACAACGCGGCCAGCAAGCTGTGGGCGGCAAGGGAGGTGCTCGTCGGTGCCAGGTCCCTGACGATCATCCACGCGATGACGGCGCACGAGAGGTTCACCCCGTGCACCACCATGCAGAACTTGCACAGTTTCCTCATCGAGACTTGGACACCCAACAACATCAAAGATAGGGGCAGGGTGATCGCGTAAGCGATGCCGATCACGAACCAGGCCGCGTCCCGTGACGTGCCCGCCGTGCCGGCGATCAGCAGGAGGACGGTACCGAAGAACGCGATCCCGATGTCGCTGAGCGGGATACCGAAGATCCTCGCGTAGCGCGATGTGAGGACGCTCTGACAATCGACGAGGCCCCCACGCGCGCACAATCTTGCACCGAGGGATGTCGGCCGGCCCACGGCAGCCGTGGTCAGTGAGCTGACGGCGAGGCCGAGCAGGGTCAGCAAGACCAGTCCGAGGTCGAATATGCGTTCGCTCGACGGACGGGCTAGGACCGCCAGACCCAGAAGGACTGCCCCGACCAGACCGGTCGCGCCGCGGAGGGATGCTGCGCCGCGACCCCCGGTGATGGCGATGGGATCCCAGCTCCCCCAGACGACGTCTGCGGCTCTGCTTCTAAGCTGACCCTTCTCTCTGACTCCACGTTTCTCGGCGCGCTCCACCAATACGACGATCCCCGACCAATGTGCGAGGAACAGGTCGCGGTCGAGCATCTGAGACCCGTTCGTCTTGTCCCACACGCGGAAGCTTTCCGGGGAGACGGCTTCGAGGACTCCGAACCCGGCCTCGGTCTCTGGCCCCGAGAAATGCACGACGGCAGGGAGCTCGATCGCATCGAGGGATCCGGGATCGGTCTGGCCTGGTGTTGCCTTGAGGCCCAACAGTGCACCGATCTCTACGAGAGCGAGAAGGGTGTCGGGTTTCGGATGCGCGACCACCGCCCGTTCGATGAAACCTTTGGAGTAAGGGAGGTGGAGCAGGCGAACCAGGCGCCCGAGGATCGCTGTGGGGCCATCGGTTGGGAGCCGCTGATCCGCCATCAACCCAGAAAGAAACACGCCGCCCCTTGGAAGGGGCGGCGTGTCGAGTTCGCGTTACTTACGGCGTCTAGTACTCGTTGCAGCAGCCGTCTGGCCCCTCTTCGCAACAAGCCATCGTTGTCTCGCAACAACCCAGTTTGTCGCGGAGCGCCTGTAGGGGATCGGGTCCTCCCCCGTGCACCTCTGCGAGCTCCTCGATGAAAAGCTCGCGGAACTTCACTGTTCCCTGTACCGCAGCCATACCTATCCCTTTCGTTACTTACAAGGTTACTTACAAGCAGAGCTCTAGCAGCAACCCGGCCCCTCTTCGCAACAAGCCATGGTGCTGTCGCAACAACCTAGCTT
>JBKJYP010000254.1:0-4870 GCA_046715695.1 Actinomycetota bacterium
GGCATCCCGTTCACCCAGCATCTGAGTCGTCGGTACCCGAACCCCGTCGAATGAGAGACGACCGATCGCGTGTTGACCCAAGAGCTCCAGTGGCTCCCCGGACAGACCCGGTGAATCACCCTCGACCACGAATGCGCTGACCCCTTTGGCTCCGGCGTCCTGGGTCGTCCGCGCGAAGACGACGTAGACGTCCGCGTCCGGAGCATTCGAGATCCACTTCTTCTCACCGGTGAGACGGAAGCCATCTCCGTCCTCTTCCGCTCGCAGAGAGATCGCCGCGGCATCGGAGCCAGCTCCGGGCTCGGTGAGCGCGAACGCGGCGACTGCCCGGCCCCCGGCCACCTCGGGTATCCACCTCGAGATCAGCTCCTCCGACCCCGACTGGAGGATGGGATAAGAACCGAGTCCCTGCAGAGCCAGGGTCGTCTCCGCCTCGGTGGACCCCTGAGAGATCCCCTCACGCAACAGACAGAGTTCCATCGCGGATACATCACCGTCGCGGGAGCCCCCCGCCGAGCGAGGGAACAGCCGGCCCAGGAGCTCATGCTCCGCCAGAGCCGCGAGCAGCGGCCGGTTCACCCGGCCCGCCTGACCCTGAGCAGCGATCGCAGCCAGATGGGTACGCGCTACAGCTCGCGCCTCTTCGAGCAGACTCGTCTGCTCGGCGCTGTGACGGAATCTTCCCTCGGACCCTCCCTCGGACATGGGTGCATCGTAGGCTCGCCCGAGCCGATCCGGGCTGATTCGACTGGGGGGTGGGATGGCCGTATCTCCGTTTTGGAACCCGCGCCATGAAACGATGGGCCGGGACGAGCTCGACTCGCTTCAGCTGCGCAAGCTCAAGAGCCTGATCGCGTGGGCGGAAGCCCAGGTGCCTTACCACGCCAAGCGCATGCACGACTCGGGGGTCTCCCCCGATTCGTTAAAGAGTCTCGACGATCTGCGCCGTCTCCCATTCATGACCCGAGAGGAATGGATGCAAGGGCAGATCGAGGCTCCTCCGTATGGAACCGTTCTAGCGGCCCCCGAGGAAGTAGCGATCCGCTATCACACGACTTCCGGAACAACGGGCCGAACCCCGATCCGCGTGCTGGACGGGATGAAGGATTGGGAGTGGATCGCCGAGATGTGGTGCTACGGGTTCTGGGGCTTCGGCGTCCGGCCCTCGGACACTGTGTTCTTCGCCTTCTCATACGGAACGTTCGTGGGTTTCTGGGGGGCGCATTACGCATGCGAGAAGATCGGTTGTCTCGTGTTGCCGGGCGGCAATATGACGACCGAGGCTCGGGTCCGTCAGATCGTCGACATGAGAGCCACTGTGGTCTGCTCCACGCCAACCTACGCCCTGAGGATGGCTCAGGAAGCGCAGGCCCTCGGGATCGACCTCGCTTCGGGACCGGTCAAGAAGCTGATCCTCTCGGGCGAGCCCGCAGGCTCGATCCCCGCGACGAAACGACTGATCGAGGATCAGTGGGGAGCGAAAGCGGCCGACACCGCAGGGATGACCGAGCTCGGCACCATCATGATGTTCGAGTGCGACCACCAGCCCGGTGGGACTCACATCATCGAACCGCATTTCATCGAAGAAGTCATCGACCCCGAGTCCGGCGAGCCTGTTCCTTATGGCGAGCAGGGCGAGAGGGTTGTCACGTCATTCGGCCGCGGCTTCATCCCTGTGATCCGGTACCGCACACGCGACCTCGTCGTTAAGGTCCCTGCCTCCCGCTGCACCTGCGGGCGCACCCTCGATCTGTATGAAGGAGGGATCGTCGGCCGGGTCGACGACATGAAGCTCGTGCGTGGCACGAACGTCTACCCCCGCTCTATCGAGGCGATCGTCCGCGAGTACAAGGCCATCGACGAATTCCAGGTGCATCTGTATTCGAAAGACGACCTCCTTGATGAGATCGAGGTCCTGGTCGAGATCCGCGATGAGACCGGTTCGGCGCAGATCATCGCTGGGATAGCAACGGCTCTCGCCGAGGCCCACGAGGGATTGCGTTTCGGGGTCCGATCCGTGGAGCCCGGCTCACTGCCGAGGTTCGAGCTCAAAGCGAAACGTGTCTTGGACGAACGGGTCGTCGCCGGTGGATCGGGTGAAAGGAAGCGCGCATGATGTTGGAGAGGTCAGACCTGTCGCCCGCACAGCAGCAGCTCGTCGAGTGCTACAGGTCGCTAGTTACCGTGCTCTCAGATAGCTCCGACGACCTGGCCCCCTTCGAGCAGCGCAACGCCCTTAAGGCGACCGCGGCCCTCTGGCAGGTGATGAACGGCCTGGACCTCGATCCGGGTCAGCTGTACCACCTCGGGGGCTAGGCCCCGGGGGGGCTAGGAGGCTGCCTGCGCCTCGTACAGCTTGGCGATCGTCGAGCCGAGATCGTTCATCGCCGCGCCCTTCTCGAGGTACGCGTCCGCGCCTCTCGCGAGGGCTTTCTTCGCCAGCAGCTCTTCCTCGAAACCGGACATGACAACGATCTTGCAATCTGGACGACGTTTCTTTATCTCGGGTATCGCTTCGAGACCGTCCATGACCGGCATCGCAAGATCGAGAACAACCACATCGGGGCTGAATTCATCCACAGCTTCGATCGCATCGGCCCCCGTGCATGCTTCCCCTACGACCTCGAATCCGCCCTCCCGTTTCAGTCGGAGAGCGAGCAAGAACCTGATGTCGTCCGCGTCATCCGCGATAACGACTCGGAGCATGGAGGGGGTCACCGTCGCCCCTTGACGCGATGGTCATCGGCCAGCTCTATCCGAGCGGCTCCTCCCCGGCGAAGATCACCGGGTTTCAGGCCCAGCCCGGTACCGGATGTAAGTAACGTGCTCACGATCGATCGTGCTGTTCTCAGAGTGCCTCCGATCAGATCGAGAGCTTTGTCGTCCATGTCCATCTCGAGCGCCATCTTGGCCGCGGCCAATCCTTGAACGATCGTGTCGTTGATCTCGAGTGCCTGCCGTTCGCGCTGCTTGGACCTGTCAAGTTCGCGCCGGTCGGCATCGATCTGCCGGCGATCCGTAACGTCGACCAAGACCGAATAGATGAGATCGGCTTCGAGGTCCGGGGAACCGCTTGCTGACAGAAGTCTGAAGCTTCCGTCCGCGCACATCACTCGCACGTCGAAGTCGAATGTCGGGTCCCCCGTCTTCATTATGCGAACCACCTCACCGAGAACGCGCTCGGTGTCGTCCGGGTGAAGGAATGAGGCCCAGGGTCGCGACAGCAACTCTTCTTCTGACCAACCCAAGACCGAAGACACTGAACGGCTCACTCTTTTGAAATAGCCATCCAATGAAGCGACGACGATCAGGTCGGCCGAGAGCTCGAAGAGCCGGTCGCCGACATCCTGATGGTTCTTGCGCTCAGTGATGTCTTCAACGGTGACGACGATCGCCTCCGGCGCTTCCTCGGAGGTGCGAACCAGCGATGTCGTTGCGCGCAACCAACAGCTCGAGCCGTCGCCCCGCTGCCATCGCTTCTCTATGGAGAACTCATCCCGCCGTCCCTCCACGAGCTCCTGTAGCAGGACCTCCCCCACCGCGGACTCCATGTGGAGGAGCTGCTGGAGTGCCGTGGGGCCGATGTCGTCGAAGGAAGCGCCTACGAGCTTGCGGTAGGAGGGATTAGCTTCAAGGAGATTGCCCGCGAGATCGGCGATGGCGATGCCCACGGGGGAGCTGTCATAGATCCCCCTCGTATGGGCACGTGCAGCTTCCTCGCTCACGCTGTTCACCCGATCGCCCTCTGTCGTCCGATCCCAGGAGCCCCCGTCCGTTCCATCCTGTTCGTTGAGGATGTGAGGGTCTTTCCGGTTATCGGCGGATAGCCGAAAAAGCTTAAGCGGAGCGGCGGGCTCTTAGGACCTCTTCCATCTGGCGAAGGGCTCTGCGGTGCAACTGACAGACACGTGATTCGGTGACGCCGAGCTCGAGTCCGATCTCCTTGAGCTGGCGGCGCTCGTAGTAATAGTCCTTGAGGACCTTCCGTTCGCGCTCCGGAAGCGATAGAAGCGCTTGCGCGACCTCGCTGTGGTCGTCCCTGAGGAGGATCAGATCCAGGGCGGAATCGTCGGTCCTGTCGGCCAAGGAGTCTTGCAGCCGAGTGCCGTCCGCGGTCCGGGCCGCCTGGAAATCGACCGGAACGACCTTCTCGATGATCCGGCTCGCCCGCATGGCTGCGCCTCTGGGAAGCCAAGCGAGGGTGCGGATCCCATCGGCGATAGCCCCCCGGATCCGTACGGAGCCGTAGGTCTCGAACCGGTAACCGAGCTCCGGTCTGAACTTGTCGATGGCATCCATCAAGCCGATCGAGCCGAAGCTCATGACATCGGCGTGGAAGGAGCTAGGGAGGTGTCGAGAGAGAGGCCATGCGAGGAACTCGACCATGGGCAGGTAATGGCGGATAAGCGCATCTCGGGCGCCCTTGTCTTGCCGCGAGGTCCAGCGAGACCAAAGATCCGGAAGATTGACGTCTTGCGCGAGCGAAACCATCCCCGTTGTTGCCTTTCCTCTTGGAGCCCCGTGAGTCACACTTCTTAACAAGAACAACAGAAGTGGCCTCATGGTGGCAGAAGAACACTCACAGCACAAGAGTATCCGGGAGCAACTTGCGTGGGGCACCAGGGGTTGTGGTCGGCCATGACCGGGGGCACAACGGGTAGATGGTCTTAGCGGGGTCGGGAGCTCCGGGGGCGGGACTCGAACCCGCAACCCTTCGATTAACAGTCGAATGCTCTGCCAATTGAGCTACCCCGGAAAGACGGGCCAGGATAGCAGCGCGTCGCAGTGGCCGATTATTGCTCGATGTGTCTTGCTGCACGAATATCTCACGGCTGGGCAGCCCATTGGGTGCTTGGCGTGCCTACTCGGG
>JBKJYP010000255.1:0-2895 GCA_046715695.1 Actinomycetota bacterium
ACTGAAGCACGTAGCGTTCGATCCTCTTGAACTGAAATATCGTCTCTTCGAGTTGGCTGCCGAATAGCATGCTGCTGCAGGAAGCCTGATACTCGATCAGACCTCGGAGGTCCTTGAAGTTGATAACCGCTCGGCCATTCGTCAGCGTCACCTCGTGAAGCAGGCCGGCCGATTCCGGTTGGAAGACGGAGCGGAGGCCCCTCTTCTCCTGCTCCTCAGTCACTCCGGCCAACAGATGCAAGAGGGCCGCACCGAGTAGCTCCTCGGTCCCTCGCGCCTCGCCGGTTGGGACAGGTACCCGTGCCAGTTTGGGGTCACATCCGCGTGCATAGCCGGGCTTCTCGAGCGTGACCGACGTAACAAACCTCGGCCCTCCATCGCTACGGGAGCAGGGTCACTGGGGTTTGGACTGCCCACATCGGGCTGCCGTCTTCCATCGAGTAGGTGAGGACCTCGATGATGCCTTCTTGCTCATGGTCGACGGTGAACTTGACGTTCTTCTCGTAGGTGCCCCGGGAGCCGGTGCCGCAGGTTGCCGTCACGAAGGTCTCGGCCAGGACCTCGCCGTTCTCGTCGAGGATCCGGATGTTGACGTTGGCCTCGAAGACGTTGGCTGTGCCGGAGATCATGACCGGGGAGGTCACCGCTGCACCCGGCTTCGGGTTTTCGACGGTGATCGGGGGCTGGATGTCTTCGCCGAAGTCGGCCCGGGTGAACGCGTCAGTCAACGACAGTCCTTCACCTCCGAGATATTCGCGGGCGTCCTCTCCCACCATGATGAGCACGCCCTCGACCGTGGGGAACTGCGTCAGGGTGAAGACGACCTGCGCGACCCGCATCTGCATGGAGGCGGAGCCCCCACCGGACTCGAACTCGTCGGAGAGGACGACTTCGTAGATGCCCACTTCTTCGCTGAGTCGCGTCCGGATGACCTCTACCCCTGGAGGGATAGCGGTCCCGACCTCGTCGAGTGAGGGGCCGTCGGGGTCGAGTAGCTCGCGCAGAGCCATTGCACCGACTTCCTCCACTTCGGGTACTCCGGGGACCTCGTGCAGCTCGCGGAAGAGCAACTCGTCTTGGGTGAACCAGACCTCGACGAGCTTCGTCTCAGGCTCGACGGCACTGGGCGTGGGCTCCGCAGTTGGCTCGGGTGCTGGTTCGTCGGTGGAGACGGGCAGGATGTTCTGGGACTTGGGACCGTCGTCCCGCAGGATGAAGGCTCCTGCAGTTATGCCGGCGGCGAAGAAGAGGACTGCAACTCCTGAGATCAGTGCGCGGTTCATGAATAGCCTCCTGTGGGCTCGGTTACGGAATGACTCCCAGTCCTCGCCATGCGACTGGTCCTGCAACTTCGCCCGATCCATCACCTTTCTCATCCTGTCCTCGTCGCTCATGACGCCTCCTCCAGCAATGGCCGCAGGCTCTCGAGCGACCTCCTTATGTCCGACTTGACGGTTGACACGGGGCGGTCGAGAACGCGTCCGATCTCGGCCTCGGTCATGTCTTCGTAGTAGCGCAGCACCACGGTTGCGCGGCGGATCGGGCTGAGGTGCGAGAGAGCACCGGCGACCCGCAGTGCCTCGTCGACTCCCCCACCGTGATCGCCGGTTCGATAGGCAGCGTCGGCCGGCTTCTTGTTGAACTCGAGGAAGCGGCGGCGGTGATGGTTGCGACAGAGGTTGACGAGTGTTCGACGTGCATAGGGGCCGGGATCATCCCTTTTGATGCGATACCAGGAGGTGTAGGAGCGGAGCATCGCCTCTTGCGCGAGCTCGGCCGCCTTCTCCCGGTCGCCGACCAGCATGATGGCGATGGAGCGAAGGCGGCCGTACTCAGACAGGTAGAAGTCCTTAAATTCCTCGTCCCGCTGGTCGATCCTCATGATGCATTAATGACACCTAGGACCCTCCAAAAGGTTGCAATCAGCTGCCTCGATCCAGTCCGGGCTGTAATCGTCGCCCGGGTGGCCCGTGAGTCTGAGCTCCTCGCCGGTCTCGAGATCGGTCGCGTAGAGGTCGATGTTGCCGAGGCGGTCGCTCCAGTAGGCGACCAGCGAGCCGTCTGGAGACCACGACGGCTCGCTGTCGTAATACGAGTTCTTCGTCACCCGGCTCAGGCTGCTGCCGTCGGCCTGCATCACATAGATCTCATGCGAGCCGCTGCGGGTGCTGGTGAACACGATCCTCGTGCCGTCGGGGGACCAATTGGGGACATAGTCCTTGGCCGGGCTCTTCGTGAGCCTGACGACATCTCCACCCGTTACCGGCATCGAGTAGATGTCTGGATTCCCAGCCCGCCGGCCGTCGAAGACGATGGCAGTGCCATCCGGTGACCACGACGGGTGCCGGGTCCCGTACCCGGGAGGTGTGAAGCGGTGCTCCTCGGATCCATCGGGACGGATCAGGTACACCGAGTACCTGTTACGCCGGCTGCTGGCGAAGGCGATCCACTCACCGTCCGGGGACCAGGCCGGGGCCCGGTCGTAGTGCTCGTTGAACGTGATCTGCGTCTGGTCGGTGCCGTCGGCGTTCATCACGAAGATCTCTCGGTCGCCGTCCCGCTCGCTGCCCCAGGCGATCCGTTCGCCGTCCGGGGACCAATCCGCGGCGATGTCCCAGGCCGGATCGTCCGTGAGTCGCTGAACCTCGGTCCCGTCGGCATCCATGGCGTAGATCTCGGGGTTACCGTCTCTTCTCGTTTCGAACACGATCCTGCCGTTCAACTCGGCTTCTCGTACAGGACGAGAGGAGGCCGGGGCGGCAGCGATCGTGATGCAGATGATCGCCACCGCCTGGATAAGCCGGCCCACGGCCGCTAGCTCAGCGGGCCGCGCACGAACACGTCGGAACCCGCCTTCGTGTCGTCCGGCCCCAGGTTGGGGGCCACCGACATGAA
>JBKJYP010000256.1:0-3565 GCA_046715695.1 Actinomycetota bacterium
AGGTCGCCGCTTTCGGCGTCACGGAGCCCCATGCCGGGTCCGACGTCCGCAGCCTCCGCACCAAGGCCGTCCGTGAAGGCGACGAATGGGTCCTCAATGGGACCAAGGTCTTCATCACCAACGGATCCGTAGCCGACCATTTCGTCATCGTCGCCACCGTCGACCCGGAGCTCGGGCACCGCGGCCAGGCCTCGTTCCTGATCGCCAAGGAAGACGGGGGCATCCGGGCCGGGAAGAAAGAGCGCAAGCTCGGCATCCGAGCCTCAGACACCAGCGAGGTCATCCTCGAGGATTGCCGCATCCCGCTGGACCGTGTTCTGGGTGGCATGGACAAGCTCGAGGCCAAACTCGATCGCGCTCGTAAGGGTGAAGCGACCGGCCGCTCCTCGGCTGCACTGCGCACCTTCGAGGTCACGCGTCCCGCCGTCGGCATCCAGGCGGTCGCGATCGCTCGCGCGGCCCTCGAGTTCGCCATCGACTACGCGAAGGATCGTGTCGCCTTCGGTCAACCGATCGCTCAACACCAGTCGATCCAGAACCATCTGGCAGAGATGGCAACGGCCGTTGAAGCCTCTCGTCTGCTCGTCTATCGCGCCGCGTGGCTCGCTGCATCCGGACAGCCTTTCAACAAGGCCGAAGGCTCGATGAGCAAGCTTTTCGCAGCCGACACCGTCATCCGAGTCACGGAGCAGGCGGTTCAGGTGCTCGGGGGCTACGGTTACATCAAGGACTTCCCGGTCGAGAAGTGGTACCGCGATTCGAAGATCTACTCGATCTTCGAGGGCACGAGTGAGATCCAGAAGATGGTTATCGCTCGCTCTTTGACTGCATAGCGTAGTAGCCCCCGGCCGTGAGCTGGCGGTCTAAACCATCAACTCTGATGGCTGGACCGTCAGCTCGAGCACTTCGGAATTGCGATAGATCTTCAGCTTGATGCTCTGGCCGGCGACTGTGCCGTCCATCAAGCGCTGCAGGTCGTCCATCCCCTGAACAGGTGATCCGGCGACCTCAACTATCAGGTCCTCGGTCCGCACCCCGGCCGCTTCGGCGGGACCGTCTTCGATCACCTGAACCACCTCGATGCCGCTGGCTCGCCCAACCTCAACCGCTATTCGTGGCGGAAGGGGACGAGGCCCACCGGCGATGCCGAGATAGGCCCGGCGCACGCGACCCTCTTTCATGAGCGCCGCGATGATCAGCCGGGTTGCCGCGTTGATGGGCACTGCCAGCCCCAGGCCCTGACCCATCCCGGGCCCTACGACCGCTGTGTTGATCCCGACGACAGAACCACTCCCATCGGCCAGAGCGCCTCCCGAGTTGCCCGGGTGCAACGCGGCGTCGGTCTGGATGACGTTCTCGACGAATCGCTGAGCTTTCCCTGCGCGAGTAGCGAAGGAGCGGCCGAGTGCACTGACGACTCCGGCCGAAACTGATCCTGAGAAGCCGAGTGGATTGCCGATCGCGATCACCAACTGGCCGACCTTGAGATCCGCAGCATCGCCCAACGGCGCCGGCGTCAGATCGGATCCGATCGTGCGGATGACCGCGAGGTCAGAAAGCGGATCCTGACCGATGATCTCCATCGGAAGCTCCCGGCCGTCCACCAGATAGATAGAACCACCGCGCGACCCGGCGACCACATGTGCCGACGTCAGAAGGAAACCGTCGGATGTGATCATCACGGCGCTGCCGCTACCTTCCCTGTGACCGACGACACGAACGCTGGCGATCGACGGAGACAGAGCCTCTGCGACGGAAGTGACGACCTGCGAGTACGCGTCCAAGGGATCCACCTCTACGCTTGCGGTCCTTCAGCGCGGGCTTGCTCGACACCGATCAAGGCCTCGCGCAGCGAATCGATCCACTCGGACTGGTTCTTGCCGACGAGTCGCACGCACCAAGCCAGCGCCTCACTTCTGCTCCTGGCCACTCCTGCATCGAGGAGCGTGTCGAGGACCATGCGCTCCGACAGCCGGAGTCGCGTCATCACGGGCACGGCGATGTGGGTGAAGAGTCGTCGGTTACCGGCGATCTCGGCCCCCCACGAGACCTTGCGGCGGAACTTCCGCTGGGCCTCTTGAGCGATCTCGATCCGCTGATCACGGGTCTGCTCTCGCCAGCGATCGACACGAGCCGATCGGGCAGCCTCGAGGGCTTCGGGGGGACCGTCCTTCAGGTCGACATCGGGGATCGTCCCCACCACCAGGATCTCCTCCCGGTCGACCGTCACCTCGGGGGGGCCTTCGAACCAGCCGTCCGGGATCCGCCCGGCGAACCATCCGCCTATCTCCTTCACACCATTCTCCAGTCGTTGGTCTTACGGTGTGAGTGAGATTACCCCATTACAAAGTAATCAGGGCCCATTCCTTACCCAGGAACTCTCCGGTCTCTAACGCTCCGGGGGCGGAGCCGGCCACGAGGGCTAGATCGGCTTCGTCCTCCTGGGCCTGCTGATCCCACCGCTCCGCCAGCTCCTTGAATCGGATCCGGAGATCGTTGCCGGCGAGGGCGCGGTCGTCGTATCCGACGAGACGGCACCCGGAGAACTGCCAGATCGTGGATCCGAGGAGCGGGGCCTGGCCGGTGTCAAGGACGACATCCGGGCCCAGGTGACTCGCGGCTCGACGAACGAACGAGTCCGCTCCGACGTCCGAGCTCCCATAGACGAACCCACTCCCGCCGTCGGCCAGCATCCGCGTCACGGCGACCGAAGCCAGTGCCGGAGAGGCACTAGAGAAGAGGACCCCTGCGGCCACGAGCACCGCCGCCCTCCGGGCCGAGAGCCACCTCCATATCGCCGCCATCGCGACGCCACCGAACACGGCGGCTATGAGGTGCGCATGCGGCCACACCCGGCCCTGATGAAGCAGCGTGGCATTGCCGGCGAGACTCCAATCGAACGCAGCTCGCAGCAATGAGAGAACGAGCAAGGCGAAACTTCCGCAGGCGAGCGCGATCAAGGCGCGAGAAGGCTCCTCTCTCTTTCGGAACAACACGACGAGTCCAGCGACGGCAAGAGGCAGCAAGAGTCCCCACGCCAACAACGACTCATAGACGGGCCACTCGCGGCCGAGGCGAGGGGTGATGTCGACGAACCCCGAGAAACGTACGAAGTCGCGCATGACGGGCCCCGCCCAGAGCGAGAAGACGGCAAGCCCTATCGCGATCGCTTTGAATGAGGTTCTCAAGGCGCGTGTTGCCGCGCCGGTGAAGATGATCCATACGATCGCGGCCACGAACATGGGTGCGCTCACCAAGCCGGTCAGCCCGGCGAGGATCCCGGCGATGACGGTCTGCTTGCGCACCAACGCCCAGCCGGCACAAGCCAAAAGAACCAGGCCCAACTCCCTGGGCAAAGCAGGCGGGAACAACTCGTACAGGGAGTTCGGAGAGGCCGCAACGAGGTCCGCTCCATAACGAGCGTTGCGGGGACTGAAAACGAAGTCGGGGGCCCGAGCCTGGATCCAACCGAAGCCTCCGATGAGGGTCACGCAGCCGGCGGCCCATACCCCCGATCTGATCTCGGCGAGCCTGGCGAGACTCGCTGCGGCGAGCGCCACACCGG
>JBKJYP010000257.1:0-4024 GCA_046715695.1 Actinomycetota bacterium
GAGGACACGCCGTCGAGTTCGCGTCACCATAGGGAGCACTCCGGGACCTGTGTGCAAGTATTGAAGCGTGAGGCGCATTTCAGTTCGCTGGCTCGCATGGATGACAGCTCTCGCTTTGCTGATGGCCATGAGCGGTTTCGTCACCGCTGGTGCCAGAGGAGCACGAACTCAACACTTCGGGCCCATCGAGATAAGCGGATGCCAGACCGTCAATTTGAACGTGGCCAACGTCGGCGGAAGGATGACGGACGTCAACGCCTATTTCTACGACTCGGTTGGCCAATCGCTGAGAAGTGAGACACTGTCGCTCAGGCCGGGCGCCACCCAGACGATCTCCTGGGAGGCCCCTTGCCCGTCCGACCCCCAGAGTTTCAGAGCCAAGATCCGCTCCTCGGGCAAGTTGTCCGCGGGTCTCGAGATCCTCGGACAGCAAGGTGAGATGATCGGCCAGGCCCCGGCCAGCTGCGTCGGCCAAGGTGGGAGGACGCATCGTGGTCCCACCACAATCCCTTCGGGCGGGCGCGCCATCGTCGCAGTGGCAAACGTCGGCTCGGCACCCATGGAAGCGTTCATGAACACTTACGGGACCAACGCGGCCCACTCCCAAACGGTCGAGCCTGGGCACATCGCCACCCTCAACGTCGATGGTGGGGACCAGCCGTCGCTGACACGGGCTCAGGTCTCTGTTCCGGGAGATCAGCCGTTCATCGCAAGCTACCAACTTGTGGATGCGACGGGCAGGATCCTGTCCCTGTGGGGCTGCTGGACCTTCATTTTCCCCGTGGATCCCGAACTCTGAGTCAAGAGGGCGGGCATCTTCGCTATGACAACTTCCGACGCCGCGTGTGGGCTCCTGCGCTCAAAGCGGCGGGGAGTATCGACTCCCGACGCTGGTTCGCGCACCAGGAAATCAAGTGGGCGGTACTGGGATCGAACCAGTGACCTCTTCGGTGTGAACGGATTGCGCGGACTCAATCTCTTGGCAGGAGATTCTCGCGTTTGTCCTGCTCAGTTCAGGTTTCCAATGTCACCTGGATGTGCTTAGTGATGCGTGCTCTTGCCCTCGTCCGCGGAACACATGCGGAACGAGCGAGAACTATGGAGCGGGCGGCCAGCTCGTTGATCGGTCAACTCAGTACGGCGGCAAGGAAGCCGTCAGCCTCCTCAGACGTGAGATCCGTCGATCACCGTAGGGCGGAAGCGGCCGGGCGCGGCTGAGGAGCTCCTCGACAGTGAGTTCGAGGTCCCCGCCGGTAGTCGGCTCTTTGGGATCTTGGGGTTCTGGCGACAGAGGGACGAGTTCTTAGGAGATAGGTAAGCGCGCCTGAGTCAATCAGGGTCGATCGTGTTCAGTAGCCGAGCTACCGCTCGATGGAGAACGGGAAGATCCTCTTGGATGGTGTCCCATACGATCTCGAGGTCGACAGCGAAGTAGCCGTGGATGAGCCGATCCCGTAGTCCGGCGAAGGCACCCCAGGGGACCTCTGGCGCACCCGCCCTCGTCTGGTCGCTGAGCTGCTTAACGGCTTCACCGACTATTTCGAGGTTCCGTATCACCGCGTCTTGGAAAGCCAAAGAAGCCGCGAAACCATCACGACCGACCTTCGTGTATTCCGTGATGCGGTCGAGAGCGTTGCGGATGTCCTCGAGGAACAGCCGCTCGTCCCTAGGCTGCAACGAGTGGTTTCGCCTCAGCCAGGATGCGCTTCCGTAGGCGGGGGTGTAGCTCGCCTTCGGTGACGACCTCAACCTTCATGCCCAGGAGCTCCTCGAGGTCGAGCTTGATCTGTATCAAGTCGAGCAAAGTGGTTCCGGGCCGAACATCGACCAGTAGATCGAGGTCGCTCGCGCTCCCCGCGTCCCCGCGGGCCCTGGAGCCGAACACGCGTACACGCTCGACGCCATGCTCGGCGGTGATGGAGAGGATCTCGTTTACGGGGAGGTCATCCATGGTCGCTCCTTCCACACTCAGGATACCGAAGCCATCAGGCCCAAGGGGGGATCTTGCGAAAGTGTTCCCATCCGGAGCCTCGGAATGACCTGCTCACTCGCTTTCGTGGGCGGTACTGGGATCGAACCAGTGACCTCTTCGGTGTGAATGAATAGCAGGCTGTTTCGATAGTGGCGCGCTGACCTGCGCAGATACCTGTTTTCCCTGGTAGATGTGACATTTATCAACCAGCGGCATTGGACACGATTGGACACGATTGGACACATCCCGCGGCACAGCCGCGGCACAGACCCGGTTGAAGCCGCCCTATCGGGGTCGAGCAGAAGCAAGATACGTCTCGTAGAACGTGAAGACCGCCAAGGCGGAACTCGTCCTGCTCCCGAACGGCTAGGGCCTCGCTGCCGATATGTTTGTTCGGTCCTAGGAGAGGCGGATGATGGCTTTCGGGAAGAAGAAGACCAAAGCACCGGCGCCAGGCCCACGGATGGACCCCGGTGACGTGGCGATGATTTTGGGTGATGGATTTGATTTCGCTCTCAAGCAGGGCCGGGTGCCTCCTGCGGCGTTCTGGATAAATAGAGCCGCCGACAAATCTCCGTGGAAGGACACCGAAGAAGCCCGTAGGGGGATGCTCGCGTTGGACGTTCCTCTGGATGAACAGCAGGAGGTTTTCAACGCCGTTTCCGTCTTGCGGGGTGGTCTGGACGTTGCTACGAATGGAGTCATCACTGCGGGGGAGGCTGCGAAGCTCCACTACAACGTCACGCTGATTATCAGAGCTACCGTTGTCGCCGCAATCCGGTGGCTTGTTAAGACCCATCCCGAAAGCTTCCTCGGCTATGAGACGACCGATGAACTCATACGTGAGACGTTCATTCCGTTTCGCCAGGGGCTTCAGGACATCGAGGTGAGGCTCATGCTCGCGGGCCGCGTTCCCTTGTTCGACGCGATTTGTGAGACGTGCTTCAAGGTCCTCGAAGTCCGGGCGAAGGAGCACGCCCTCTTGCTGCAGGGAGCGACCTTGGAACGCAACTGGAGCGGTGAGTTTGGTAGATAGCGTCGACGTCGGTTCGGGTTTGCAAGTGGTTGGCGGGTTGCTTGAAGCTGGTTCTCTTATCTGGGCCTACAAGAAGGTGAACATCGAGCTTAGGCAATACCGTTGGGAGGACGCGAAGGCCGAGCTTGATACCGACGTCGAAGTCCTCGCCAAAGTGGTGACCCAAGGGCCGCAGGCGGCTCGTGATGCCGTCACACGGTCACACGGTGAGCGCATCCATGCCATTTACGAGGTGCTCTATGACGTGTTCCAAAGTCCCGTGAAGCTGTTCGTATCCGGAGTCCTCGTGAACCTTCTGGGGGTGGTACTCGCTGCGGGTTGGCTGTAGCTCTAGTTGTACTTGGGGCTAGGGTTCGGATACCTATATCTTCGTCTGACGCGGCGACGGCAAGGGGTGCTTGGATGGTTGATATCTGGTGCTAACGCCGCCTAGAAGTCGGCGGGGAGGCCGTCCAGAATCACATCTAGCTCAGCCAGGGAAGGCTGAACCTCCATCACGTCAATAACCTGTCCGTTTGGTGCTGTAAGTCGAACGTAGAAGGTCGAAATCTCCGGAGGCCGGGCCATCGCCTTGAACTGAGGCCATATCGCCAAGCTGAAGCTCTTCCCATTCTTAACGCGCCAATCAATCGGCGCGTCGGGTTCCTCTTCAGTCCCTAGCCCTCGCGCGTCTGCCCAAGTTGCAAAGGCGGCGAACGCGGGGGACTTGACGGCCTCGGCTAGCTCACCGTCGAGGAACTCCTGAGCAAGACCTTCGATATCGAGCGCAGGGCGAGTCGACTTGGGCTTTCGACCAAAGAGAGGCACGTTCAGCAGCGCCGTCACGAGTGCTGTCTATGTCCATGTCATCCCCGAGGCGAAGAAGGAGATGGCCAACATCATCGACGCGATACACGAGGAGACGTCTCCGAAGGTCCCGACACTGCCCCTCACGGTCGAGGGAAATATCTAGTCCGCGGCACAGCCGCGGCACGGGCGATTAGCTCAGGGGGAGAGCGCTTCGTTCACACCGAAGA
>JBKJYP010000258.1:0-5289 GCA_046715695.1 Actinomycetota bacterium
ACGATCCGGTGCCACTCCCATCGGCGGTGAACCTCGATTCCGTCGAGAGCGTTTCGATAGGGACGCTCGTCGAACGTCTAGGGCGCTTAAGCGATGAACGGATGTACGAGATCTGCCGGGCACTGGCGGTTGCTGTTGCCTGCGAAGTCTGACCGAGGCGTTCGAGGTGGCGATACTCGACCTGATCCTGTCTGTCATCTCGTTCCGGCGATGGAGCCGAACTCGGAGAGCTGATGCGAGTGAAGTTTCGGGCTCCATGTAAGGCATCAGACACCCAGAGAGGCGCATCCGATCGAGCCGCCAGGGGCGCCGCCGCGCTTAGGGTGCATGGATGCGTCTGATCGACCGAGCAGGAGCCCTCGCAGGGATCGGGGCAACCGTACTCATTCTCCTGTTCGTCGGTATGACCGACGTGTCCTCGGAACCGAATTCCGGCCCTGAGGATCCCTCGTCACAGTTGGCCAGAGCACTTGCTGCCAATCGCGAGTCTGCGCGCCTTGGGTCGTATCTCGGGCTCATCGGAGTGTTCTTGCTGGTGGTATTCGCTGCCCGGTTGTACGGCGCGTTGCGGGAGGCGTCGGTCCCTGGCTCGTGGGTGCCCGTGATGTCTGTGATCGGGGGAGTGTTGCTGGCAGGGACTCTTTTGGTCGACATCGGGTTTGCGTACGCCGCCAGCGAGTTGTCGTCCTATGGAGAAGACACGCAGGTCGCTAAGCTATTCATTCTTTGGGGCTGGAACTCGGCGAACCTGTACGCCCCCTCATTCGTGATCATCATTGGAAGCAGTACAGCTGTAGCCTTTTCTGCAAGGGCCTTCCCATACTGGTTCCGCTGGGCGAGCGTTCTGCTTCTTGTACTCATGTTGTTGATCGTGGGGGTGATGCGTGCGCCCGGCCTTGCTACCGCTCCCGGGATGTTGTGGATGATTCTCGCATCGCTCGTGCTGGCGATCGGTTCCCGTGGATCGGTATCAGCACCAGAAGCCCATCAATCGCTGCGATAAGCGATATCCGTCTGACATTCGCTGGTCCGGTGCCACTCCCATCGGCGGTGAACCTCGATTCCGTCGAGAGCGTTTCGATAGGGACGCTCGTCGAATGTCTATAGCCCGGTAGCCCGTGTGAGCAGCGCTATGCATTCCTGCTTCGCGACCGAGGGATCCATCCCGGCATCGACGAAGCTCGCAAAGACGCGGTCGTCCAGCAACGCCCGCGCCGCGATCTCTTGCTGTGTTGAGAGGTCCAAAGGCTTCAGTGCCTCAGTGGTGGATGCGTCGATGCCGCGCCGGATCACCTCGTACCCATCCGCGATCGCACGCGAACGATGGATGTCGCGACGGACCATCGGCATCATGGGGTGGGTGCGTTCGAAGTAACCGAACACGACCTCGACCAGTTTTTCGAGACGCTCGCCACCCTCGAGTCCGGTGAATGTCGAAGCGGCGTCTGCCGCATCCGGCGGGGGGAACTCTTCGAAGGTGAGTTGCCCACATGCGGCGATGAGCTCGTCGTTGCTCGGGAAATGCCGGTACATCGTGGACAGTGACACCTCTGCACGCCGGGCGATGTCCTCCCACCTCGCATCGGCCATGCCCTGCTCATCGTGGACGTGCATCGCCGCTTCGAGGATGCGGCGGCGCGTCTCGGCGAGCGCGAGAGCCCGTGTGGCCATGGTGTATCGACGCCTTGCCACTCTGTAGGAATCCTTTCCGTAGGAATTGGTTTCTTGACAAAATCATTCCTACGGATATGGTAGTCCTAGTACCCCTCGAGAGGAAGGATCTTCATGGAAGTTGCACTGTCTCAGGAGGTCGTCTCAAGCCCGGCAGGTCAAGGCGAGGCTTATTGGTGGCTCGGTTCCACGGCGACGATCAAGGTGGCTTCCCCGGCCCTCACCCTTCTCGAGATACAGGAGGCTCCGGATGCCGAAGCTCCCCTTCACGTCCATCACAACGAGGACGAGGGATTCTGGGTCCTCGAGGGCGCGGTGACGTTCGAAGCCGGCGATCAGGTGGTGAAGGCGGGCCCGGGCGACTTCGTTTTCGGCCCCCGCGACATCCCTCATCGATACAAGGTCGGCCCCACCGGTTGCCGGATGCTTTTCATCCTCACGCCGGGCGGCTTCGAGAGCTTCATCCGGGCGACCGGGGTGCCGGCGCAGACCGGGGGGCTCCCGCCCGCGGACATCGAGCCCGACTGGGACGCGGTGATGGCGAACCTCGAGGCATCCGGAACGGAGATCCTCGAGTAGGTAGTTAGCATCGGTGACATGGATGTCGGTCGCAAGGCGAAGTTGTTACTGACCGTTGCCGTCGCGCTGGGCCTGGCTGCGTATCTGCTTGTGGTCGACCTCGGAGTGAATGCGGGCCGCGTCCACTATGGAGTCGAAGTCCCCGGGCTCGATCTCGGTGGGATGACTGAGGCCGAGGCGATCCCGAAGCTAGAAGAATTGGGAACGACTATCCGCGATGCTCCGCTCGTCTTCACGACACCGGGTTTCGACTGCAGGTTCGCGCCACGTCAGCTCGGCTGGGGTCCGCAACCTTTCGATACATTCCGAACCGCCCTGAAGGTTGGCCGCTCGGGCGGGGTATGGACATCGCTGCGACAACGCGCGCGTGCCTGGTTCGGAGGGGCCCAGATCTCTTGGGCCGGATCCCTTCGCAGATCTGCGGTGGATCGTTGGCTAGAGGACTGTGAGGCGCTGGCCGATGGCATGCGTGTCGCCATCGATATCGACAAGTTGCGTAACGAGTTGGAGCGTCTGGTCGAGACCTGGCCGCGCGGGCAGATCTACAACCTGCCCCTCGCGTCCGACTAGGGGGATGGCTCCGGCGTCGAAGTGGGCTCGGTGGGTTGGGGGGTAGGTGTCGGTTTCGGGGTGGGGGTCGGCTCCTCCTCGTCGTCGACCTCTTCGAAATCGGAGACGTCTTCCTCGGCGGGGTCGACCGGCTGCGCGGCCTTGGTCTTGGTCGGTGTCGGCTCAGGCTCCTCGACGTAATTCGCTTCGTCGTCGGCTCCGGGCGTTCTCGTCCCCGTTGAGGCTGGATCGACGTCGAGGTTGCGATCGAAGTTCGGTTGCTCCGTCGATGCGGAAGCTCCGTCATCCCCCGGGGTCGAAGCGATGGCGATACCTCCCCCGATAACCAACGCACCCGCCAGCGCGATGAGGAGCCTCGCGCGGTTGCTATTCGGAGCCTTGGCCGCGACGGGGATATGCCTGCTGTCTTCTAAAACGCTTTCGAGCGCCGCGGCGAGAGCCGTTCCGTTCTGCGGGCGTTGAGCGGGGTCCTTCGCCAAGCTCAGGAGCACGATGGCCTCGAGCGCGGGCGGCACTTCCGGTGCCAGCTCACTCGGAGGTCGAGGCTCTTTGTCGACGTGGGCGATGGCGATAGCGGTGACGTTGTCTGCGACGAACGGCGGCCGGCCGGTCAGGAGCTCGTAGAGAACAGCGCCGAGCGCATAGACGTCGGAGGCCGGGGTGGCTTCCAGCCCCGTCGCTTGCTCGGGGGAGATGTAATGGGGGGACCCGATCGCGGTGCCCGTGTCAGTGAGCTTCTCTCTCCCTTCGGCCGTGCAGATCCCGAAGTCCGCGAGCTTCGCCCACCCGCCCTCGCCGAGCAGGATGTTGCCCGGCTTTATGTCCCGGTGGACCATCCCCGCTTCGTGAACGGCCCCGGCCCCGGCCGCAGCCTCCGCTATCACCCGGGCGGCCACCGCGGGGCGCCACTGCTTCTCATTGAGAGCGGATGCGGCTCCGCCGGCGACGTATTCCATGACGATGAAGGGCTTGCCTTCGCTCTCCCCGAAATCGAGTACCTCGACGACGTTGGGATGGTTGATGCGGGCGGCGGCCTGCGCCTCTGAGAAGAAGCGGACGAGGAAGTCGGGCTGCTCTGCGAGGTGCTGATCGATGAACTTGACCGCCACGTCTCTCTCCAGATGGCGGTCTCTTGCTTTCCACACATCGGCCATGCCGCCTCGGCCGAGGTGTTCCGTCAACTCGTATCTATCCTGGATGACTTCGTGGGGGTCCATCTCTTCGATGTATCCCCAAGCGGGCCCTGGGAGAAACAGCCACCCTAGGAACAGTCCCAGCCGTGGTGACACGAGCGATTACGATGGATCGAAACGAGTTACCCGAAAGGACGACGATGTCCATCGACCCCCGAAACCTCCCCGAGATGCCCGAGATAATGATCGCCGGGCCGGGCGAGCTGCACAAAGAGGACCTTGCGGTTCTCGGTCGCCAGGTGATCGCCCACTATGGGGATGTCTGGACCAAGGTCCACGATGAGACCGTCGACGCCCTCGGCAGGTTGCTCGGAGCGGCCGACCGCCCCTACCTGATCCCCGGCACCGGAACCACCTGTCTCGATGCTGCGGTCGCGAACATCTTCGAAGAGGGACAGAAGGTCGTCGTCGCCAACACAGGTTTCTTCGGGATCAGACTCGTCGAGCTCGCTCGTCAGCATCGCCTGGAGGTGGTCGAAGTCGAGGTCGAGGTCGGCGCGGCGATCGATCCACAAGCCATCGCTGATGTTGCCGAGGGTGCCGACGGGATCTTCACGGTCCACGTCGAGACCGCCACCGGCGTACGTCACCCGATCGAGGAGATCGCCAAGGTCGCCCAGTCCGTGGGCGCGGCTTATCTGGTCGATGGGATCGCCTCTGTCGGAGGTGAGCTCGCCGACGTCGACGGTTACGGTCTCGCGGCTCTGGTGACCGGGACACAGAAAGGTCTGGAGTCTCCGCCCGGGCTCGGGATCCTGGCTCTTGGTAAGGCGGGACGCGACCGGATCGAGTCCCGTTCGCAGCGTCCACGCACCTGGTACCTCGACGTCGAGAACTGGGACTGGTACCGCAAGGAGTGGGGGGCCTGGCACCCACACCCCGTCACGATGCCGACGAACCTCGTCCTCGCGCTCGCTTCATCTTTGAAGCGGATCGAAGAAGCAGGACTCAAGGCTTGGGTCGGCGCTCGCGCCGATCTCGCCAAGCGCTGCCGCGAAGGGCTTCGTGGGCTCGGCCTCGAGCCCGTGGCTCATGCGGGTGCCGAGGCGAACCTCGTGGTGGCCATGTGGGCCGACGATCCGGTCAAGATCCAGAAGCACCTGCTCGAAGAGGTCGGGATCATGATCTCGGGGGGCCTTACCCCGACGGCCGGCAAGGCGATCCGGGTGGGCCTCATGGGCCGCACGGCCACCCCCGAGATGGTCGACCGAGTCATAAGCGGAGTAGAAGCCGCCCTAGCCCTGCCGACTTGATCAGAACGCGCCATATTGGCGCG
>JBKJYP010000259.1:0-9764 GCA_046715695.1 Actinomycetota bacterium
GAGAAGGGTTACACCGCCTTGGCCGGTACGTCGATGGCGACACCGTTCGTGTCTGGCGTCGCCGCACTGCTGGCCTCGGAAGGTCTGACGAACGAAGAGATCGTCGATTGCATCCTGAAGACGGCCGATGATCTGGGGAGCGAAGGGAACGACTCGACCTTCGGAGCGGGTCGGATCAACGCCAAGAGAGCCGTCCACAGCTGCACATAGATCTTCGACTCAGAAGCCGGGATACTCGGGCCGTGAGCGAGCGGATCAGCACGGTCCAGCTGGGGCAATTCACCGACGAGCACGCCGAAGAGATCGCCGGCAAGCTCGAGGGGGCCGGGATCGTGTGGTGGTACAAGCAGCCCGGCTACTTCGCCAGACTCTGGGAGAAGGGAACGCGCCTATTCGTGGACGACTCCAAGATCGAAGAGGCCCGCGCCATCGCCCGAGATGTCCTCAACGCATCGTCCGAATAGCGATGGCGAAAAGCGGCTCGCGCTTTCCTTTGTGACCTAGGCTGAACAGCGATGAGTCTTGAAGCGGATTTCACCAACCCCACGTCTCACCAGTCTCGGAAGCAGCACTCGGAGCTGCTCAAAGCTGCCAAAGAGGCAGCCAAGTGGTCAAAGGTCGCTACCGGAGCAGCCGTAGCGAGCGCATTCCTTTCGGTGATGGCCCTGATCCGGTCTCTCTAGGTTCTGGACCGCCCCTCTTCTGTATCGCTTGACGATATATCATGATGTGATATAACTAAGCCCATGTCCGGCCCCGAAACGTCACCCTTCCTCCCCCTCCCCCAGGCGCAGTTCCATGTCCTCGTTGCATTGACTGAGGGACAGATGCACGGCTACGCCATCATGCAGGCGGTAGAGACATCATCGAAGGGGATCGTGCGCATGGGACCTGCGAGCCTCTACGGAACGCTGAAGAAGATCGTCGAACAAGGCTTCGCGGAGGAATCGGCGCATCGTCCGGGGCCGGATGATGATCAACGCCGGAGGTACTACCGGTTGACCGGGCTCGGTTATGCGGTATGCGCAGCCGAAGCCGATCGTCTTGCGGGCCTCGTGCGGATCACGCGATCCAACCTGCGGCCTGAGTTGGCGTGACTTGGCCACCCACCCGGTCTATCGATCGCTACTCCATCTCTACCCACCGACCTTCCGCAGCCATTACGGGAACGATCTGATCCAGAACTTCGAAGACCTCGTCGCCGACCGAGGCATCAGGAAGGCATGGACCCGGGGCCTGATCGATCTCGCGGTCACTATCCCCCGCTACCGATTGGAGAGAATCATGAGCGACAGGAACAGCGCCACAACGATCAGCATCGCTATCACCCTTCTGGTGATCGGGGCCGCAGGCAGCGTGCTCACCGGCATTTACCCGGGGGTGCTTTTTATCCTGGGTCCGGTCGTGCTTGCGATCGCTCAGCGCAGCACATTGTCTCGAGCGATCCGTACCCCGGATTCGGACCGCCGCCGCCGGCGGCTGACCACCGCGGCCGTTCTCGCTTTGGTAAGCGTGGTCACCTACACCATCTATCTCCAGGTCATCGGCGACCACTGGACCCTTAGAGAGACGATCCTTGTGAGCATCGGGACACCCGCGATGATCGGAGCTCCGATCTTCTTCATCATGGGGCTGCTCACCCCAAGGACTCCCGAAGGTCAGGCACGTTTCGGAAGCGTCGCGTAGGCACGGACGGCCTCCGCGAAGCCGCGGAGCTCCAGGTCCATCGCTGTGTCGAACTCCAGTGACTTGCCCGCGCACAACTCGCGCACTGCGTGGGACACGAGGATCCCTCCGGGTTCAGCGCTGGCACATAGACGAGCCGCCAGTTGCACGGCCGTCCCGAACAGGTCGCCCTTGTCGGTCACCGGTTCGCCGGCAGAGATCCCGATCCGCACCTGGATCGACAGGTCTGTGTCGGAGGAGGCCGGCTCGGCGAAGCGATCCTGGACCGCGAGGGCACATCCGACCCCCCGCGAAGCGGACGTGAACGAAGCCATGATCCCGTCACCGGTGTGCTTGATCTCACGCCCTCCCCAGGCACGAAGCGCCTCCCGAACCGCGTCGTCGTGGCGACGGAGAACAGTCATCGCAGCCGCATCGCCGAGCTGCTGAGTGAGAGCGGTCGAACCGACGATGTCCGTGAAGAGGATGGTCCGGAAGGCTGATGCCTCGTAGGCCTCCCCCGGTTGGAAGTGTGGCGCCGCCCCAAGGAACTCGTTTACCTGATCCTCCTGCACCTCGATTATGTCGAGGGGGATCAGGCCATGCGCCTCCCTGTGGACATCCTTGGCCGCGTCGGGGTTGGGGGCATCCACGAGACAGAACCCCGTCTGCCGCTGGTAGTCGAACCAGTAGCTCAGGAATCGAACAGAGTGCTTGTCCTGTAGATCCAGATCCATCTGATGCGCGGCGGCGACATCCTCAGGGCTAGCGCCGTCGAGATCATGCCGATCGAGGTAGATGGGCAACGTGAGCCTCCAGGGTTGATCCGGTCGGAAGATTGTAGTTGACCGTGCTAGGTGGCCCCGGGCAGGCGATGGATGCCGGGGACTAGGAATCTGATCCTTGGGTAAGAAACGATCTATATAACGCCAACGGCCTTTGCAAGATGGCCACCTCGGTCGATTCCGTTGACGGGAAGGGCCCCCGTTAGATGGATATCACCCTCATCCCTGATGAGGCGAAGACCCTCATCACCGTCCTGAAAGGCCAGATATTCCTCCTCGGCAAAGACTGGGACAACCTCCTGGAGCCCGAGAAGAAGGAATTGGCCGAATCTGCCGTCAAGACCGTCGGCGAGCTCAATGACCTCGTGCGCGGCAAGCCGATCTCACAGACCTTGCGGGTGGTCGACTGAGCATGAAGGAGGAACCGCGTTCCGACTCCGACCTTCTCGAGACGTTGACCAATGAGTTCCTGGTTGCACTGAGAGATGCCGGGGTTCTCGAAACCTTCCACCACCTGCAGCCCGCCGACCAAACGCATTTCCTTCGACTGATCGCCATGACCGACGGTCGAGAGCTGCGCATGAAGCGCATCGGTACCCTCGTGTCGGCGATGAAGATGTCGCCACTTACGGCCTTGGGCCGGACGAGATCAGATCTTTGACCTCGGACCCTCGAACAGATCGAGATCTCGTGCTGGCTTTTCAAAGGCACGAAACGGATGCCTTCGAGGTCATCTACAGACGGTATGCACCGCGTGTCCGTCTGATCTGTCGCCGTGCCCTCATCGACAACGGTGATGCACAAGAAGCGACTCAAGAGACATTCCTCAAGGCCTACAGGTATCTCGGCAGCTTCAGAGGCACCTATGAACTGGGCGCCTGGCTAGCTCGGATCGCATCGAACGTATGCATCGACCAGGTCCGCAGGAACGTGCGCGTTCCCAGATCGGTTCCTCTGGCTCCCGAGCACGAGTCTCTCTCCACTCCAAAGGGCATCGAAGACCTGTCCCTCAGCGACAGCTCTCGACTGGATGATGCGACCCACCGCTTAGCCCCCCAACATTCTCTTGCGCTCAGACTCCGATTGGTAGGCGGTTACTCCTATAAGGAGATGGCAGCGGAGCTCGATCTCTCGCCGGCCCAGGTGAAAGCACTGCTGCATCGTGCCCGAAGGGCCTTGAAAAGAGCATGGGGCGAAAGCAGCGCCAGGGGACATCAGGAGATCCTTCAAGCCCTCGAGGATTCCGGCGTCCTAGGACGCTTCCTCGGGCTGCCTGATGGCAACCGCACTCAGTTCCTCACGTTGATCTCGCGAGGCACCACCCACGATCTTCGTCATCACCGCACCGAAACACTGATCTCCGCCCTCCAGAAGTCTCCATACGGGAACGCGGAATTCGACCTACTCGTGACAGCTTTGGGAGCGGTCGTCTAAGTCACGGCGCCACGCACCGCATAGGGCAACGTGCTGGGAAGGACGCTGAAGGCGCCGCTAGATCGGGGCGCGGCAAACCCTGCAAAGGAAAGCGACCCCGCGTGGTTAACCCCGTGCTGGAAGGGGACCTTGTCCATCTAAGGAGTCGGAGGGATGCGCTCTCGAACGAGTGTTCTCGTGGTAGCCCTCGTCGTCGCGGCACTGCCCAGCGGGGCCGTCTCCCTCTCCCCCACCCCTCATCCCGCGCACCCGCCTCACTCCCATTTCCATGTCGGAACGTTCGACCCGGGCGAGCTGGCGCATGCCCAGGAGGCAGCACGTCTCGCCTACGCCCGGCGAGACCGTTCGGGCCTCTCCGGAGCCGGCCGAGTTGTGACCTATCGGGCCGGCGAGACTCGGGCCCGCAAGGGGCCTGGGGGCGCTACCGTCCGCCTCTTCAGCACGGGGGCCCTAGCGATCGAGCCGACCCTTGGGATAGCCCCGGACGGCTCGGTGTTCGCTCAGGCGATGGGCCAGGGAGTCACGCGCGAATCGGTCGTCTTGCGCTCGACGAACCGGGGGTCCGGTTGGCGGGACGTTTCACCACGCGTGGAGTCGGGCGATGACTGGAAACATGTTTGGACGCAGGACCCCTACCTGACGGTTGATGCAGACACCGGACGGATCTTCACCAGCGATCTGTTGTTCCCCGGTCCCGGTCAGATGCTGTCGTTTTCAGATGACGGCGGCGACACCTGGACCACCACCGTCACAGGCGTCGAGCAAACAGATCACCAGACCCTCTTCGCCGGCCCACCCGCTTCAGGCGATACGACGGATGGGTATCCCAACGCCGTCTATAACTGCGCCGCGAACGTGTACGCGACCGCGCTCGGGAGCGCCGTAACGACCTGCACCAAGTCCCTCGACGGAGGAGCCACAGCTCACCTCACGGGTACTCCCCCTTACTTCAATGACCCCACCGCGGGCGAAGGCACCGCCGACATTCCCGGTGTTTGTTCTGGGCTCACCGGACATGGCCATGTGGGTCGAGACGGCACGGTCTATCTTCCGCGTGGTTGGTGCGAACAGCCATGGCTGGCGATCAGCCGTGATGGAGGACTCACCTGGAGCCGCGTGCAGGTTGCCGATAACGGGATGGCCCCGAGTGACTCCGGCCCCCCAGACGAGATCCCTCAGCCATCCCACGAAGCTGCCGTGGTCGCGGACAGGAAGGGGAACGTCTACTACTCGTGGATAGCCGCCGATCTGCTTCCATACGTTGCGATGTCTCGCGACGGAGGTGAAACTTGGTCCAAACCGATCCGCATCTCGCCTCCCGACGTCGTACAGACGAGCCTGCCCGCTATCGCGATCGCACCGAATGCTCCGATCGGAAAGATCGCGGCCGTGTACATGGGCAGCACGAATGCTCCAGGCCCCCCTTACCGGATCGCCGCTGCGGACTATGCCGGGGCCACTTGGAATGCATACCTAACCGTTACGCGCAACCTCTTATCGCGGAAGCCCATCTTCCATACAGCGACCATCAACGATCCGAAAGGGCCATTGGTCTTCGGGAAGTGCGGGACACTCCGGTGCGGGGCGGAGTACGACTTCATCGATGTTCAGATCGGCCCAGATGGAACGTCATGGGTATCGGCCGTGCAGGGCTGCCCGGGCACCTGCCCGTCGGTCGGTTCCCTTGTCATCGGACGGTTGGACGGTATCCCGTTGACCTGAAAGCGTCTGTGGACAACTCTGAACATCCCCGCAAGACGGAGCACGATCACTGGTCCTCTAGACAAAGACCAGACTTTTCTCAGACTCCTCTCAGACTCCTCTCATCTTGGCCGGGCCATGCTGCTCGTACAGGTTTGACGAGGGAAAGGGTCTAGACATGGGACGGATCGAGAACAGGATGCTTACTTCGTTGGTCACGCTGGGCATCATCCTGACGATGTCGGGATGCGAGAGTGGTTCGTCGGCCGGCGCCACCAGCGACCAGAGCACACCCCGATCTTTCGGCCAGCCTGCGTTTCGGGCCGAGGCCGAGTGCGGCAGCTACAGCGGCAAGGGTTGTGCGCCCGAGGGTGATCGGATCGATATAGATCCGCCCCGATTCTCCAACCCGACCGAGATCACCAACCCACTGTTCCCGATCAGCGAGCTCGAGTCTGCCGTGCTCCTCGGAAAGGTCGACGGCAAGGCGTTCCGCTCCGAGACCACGCTGCTCCCAGGCACCGGCACGGTCTTCGTCGACGGCGTACCGGTCGAGGTGTTGCTATCCCAGTACACGGCGTACCTCGATGGTCGGATCACCGAGGTCGCGTTAGATCGTTACGCGCAAGCCGACGACGGTTCGGTGTGGTACCTGGGCGAGGATGTCTACGATTACGCGCAGGGGACCATCGCTGTCTCAGAAGGCACGTGGTTGGCCGGGCGCGATGGACCCCCGGCGATGATCATGGCGGCCGACCCCAAGGTCGGCCAGGTGTTCCGCCCCGAGGACATCCCCGGCATCGTCTTCGAAGAGGTCACGATCAAGGAGATCGACAAGACGGTCGACGGCCCCCTCGGACCGATCGAAGGCGCCATCGTCGCCGAGGAGTTCCACCTCGATGGCTCCACCTCCGAGAAGATATTCGCACCGGGTTACGGAGAGTTCTTCTCGGCCCATGAGGGAGATCTCGAGGCGCTGTCTTTGGCCGTCCCCACCGACCGGGAGGACGCGCTCGAACCGGTCGAGCTGGCCAAGGTGATCACCGGCACATGGGGGCTTGTCGAGAGCGCCCGGCTCGAAGACTGGGAGGCCGTCGATGCGACCCTCGAACGGATGATCATCGACCGGAACAAAGTTGCCGAGGCGGTGGCGACCCCGACCCGGATCGCCGATGCTCTCGACGAGGCGCTCGCGACGCTGGCCGATGCGGTGGCCACGAAGAAGCAGGGTCCCGTCAACAACGCTGCGATCGACGTGGCCCAATCCGCTCTCGATCTCGAGTTGCGGTACCGACCCGCAGTCGTCGTCGACATCGGGCGGTTCCATCTCCACGCCCAGCAGCTACGGATCGATGCTGCCGCCGACTACGCCGCCGGGGTTGCGGCTGAGGTCGCAACCCTTGAGTGGATCCGCGACCGGATCACCAGCACCTTCACCCCCGAAGAGCTCGCAACGGTTGACAGTGAGCTGGCACAACTCCGGATCTCAGCGAGCGCTGGGAACCTAGGTGCGGCTGCCGATCAAGCTGCCCGGCTGGCGAACCGAGTCCGCACACTCAGCCTCCCGTAGATATCTGGCATGAAGCAGTTACGTCTGCTAGTTCGGGTCGGGCTGTAGCAAGCCGAAGGCGACGTTCTGGGGGTCGGCGATCATCGCGATGCGACCAACGCCGGCCATGTCCGTAGGCTCCATGAAGATCTGGCCCCCGGCGTCCTGCACCTTGTTCGCGATCCCATCGACATCGTCGGTCTCGATGTAGAGCGCCCATACCGGAGGCACACCCTCCATAGGAGGCGGCATCATTCCGGCGACGCCATTCTCCGAGCCTTCTTGGCTGAACACCGTGTAGTCGGCGTTGCCTTCGAAACCTTGGCGATTCCACCCGAAGAGCTCCGAGTAGAAAGCGCCCGCCCTCTTGGGGTCGGGGGTCATCAGCTCCGACCAAACGACGGTGTCCTTCTCTTGGGTGATGTGGGGCCTATCGACCTTGGCCTCCCACAAGCCGAGGACCGCACCGGTCGGGTCGGCGATCACCGACATACGACCGACGTCCATGACATCGAAGGCTGGGGCATGGATCCTCCCGCCCAGCGACTCTGCCTCCTTGGCGGACTGCTCCGCGTCGTCGACCGCGACGTAGAGGTTCCAGTGCGGCGGGATCTTGCCGAGCTCATGCTCCATCTGCTGCATGCCGCCGGCGACCTGACCCTCGCCCTTCGTGAATAGGACGTAGCTTCCTCCACCCGGCATATCCACCTCTTCAACCCCCCAGCCGAACAGATCCGGATAGAGCTCCTTCGCGGCTTCTATGTCATTAGTGGCGAGCTCCGCCCAACAGAACTCGCCGGGAAGATGTCTCTGGTGGATAGGCACCTTTGCCTCCTTAGACGACCCGATAAAGACGTGGCGACCCTACAGCTCGGTATCGGATCCCTGATCTTGAGCATCGGCCAAACCAGCGCGATCCTCCGCAGCGCGATCGCGACCCTCCCCGGAGAGGACATGCTCCGTGGATCTAAACATTGTGCGCAGTCAGAGACAGGCGTACGCTGTTCTCAGTCGTGGAGAACACCGCGACATGACCAAGAGGAGTCCCCTTGAACGTTCCCATCTGGATCTGGATCCTCGTCGCGGTAATCCTGGTCATCGTCATCTCTAGGATGGTCTAGAAGATCCGAAGAGAGTCTCCCCCCCACCACGCGGTGAGGGTCGCGTTCGGACCGTCGGGCCAGCGATGGCGTGAGGGGCAAGTACGCCGACCGCTTCGCGCTCATCTCAAGAACGGACGCCGAGCATCTGGAGACGACGGCTAGCGACTCACGACGTCGAACCGAAGGTGCGTAGCACCCGGCGTTTCGATCGATTCTCTCCTCCGCAATTCGATTCCCTCCGGGTCGAAATCCTCAAAGAGCCGGATGCCGCCGCCGAGTAGTACTGGGATCAGGTGAATGTGCATCTCATCCACCAACCCGGCCTTGAGGTACTCCCTGATCGTGTTCGCGCCGCCCCAGATGCCTACGTTCTTGTCGTCAGCGGCGGCACGGGCCCGCTCGAGTGCGGCCTCGATCCCGTTGACGAAGGTGTAGGTCGTACCGCCCTGCATGGGCAGGGGCTCTCTCGCTTGGTGAGTCACTATGAAGACCGGCATCGCGAACGGCGGAGGGTCGCCCCACGGCTCGAAGCCGACGTCGAACATCCCCTTCCCCATCAACACCGCCCCTGTCGAGGCATAGAGCTCATCACGGATCGCGGCGTCTGTCTCCGTCTTCGCGTCGAACATCCAATCGTGCAGCCGACCGGGGTCGTGTCCCTCCAACGAACTTCCGACACTTGCATGGGGATCGGTGATGAAACCATCGAGCGACATCGAGATTTCGGAAGTCACCTTTTGCATCGTCTTCCCTTCCGCGTCGGTCCGCCTGTGGACGGACCTAGACATGCAGGGTAGGCCGGTAGATGAGCTCTTGGATGTGGCCGTCGAGCGTCCGGCTCTCGATCAGCTCGAGGTCGAAGTCGGCCGCACCCTGGAAGATCGCGTCCAGTCCTGTCTGACCAGTGATCACAGGGAAGATCGTCACCTGGACGCGGTCGACCAGACCGGCGGCCATCAGCGCCCGGTTCAGCGACAGGCTGCCGTGCGAGCGTAACGGCACGTCGGACTCCTCCTTGAGCCGGGCGACGACGTCGACGGCGTCGCCGCTCACGACGGTCGCGTCCGGCCAGTCGAGGGATCCTTCCAGTGTGGTCGACACCACCGTCGCCGGCATGTTCCTCATCCGGGTGACCCATGGGTCACGCACTTCGGACTCCTCGCTGCTCGAGGCCAGCATCTGCGCGAATGCCCTATACGTGTTCGCCCCGAAGACCATCCGCTGCTCCGCGCCGTACAAGGCGAGGCGGTGGTTTAGAAACTCGTGACCTTGCTTGCCCCAGTAGCCGCCCCAATCGCCGCTGCTGTTGTAGGAGCCGTAGCCGTCGAGGCTGGAAAAGACGTCGAAGGTGTAGGTAGCGGTCATGTCGTTCTCCTCGAGTGCGGTTGATGTGTGGGTACAGACTGGAAACCACGGCGAAACTCATCGCCGTTGGACTCCTGGAGTCCGGCCGCCCCGTGGTCAGCAAAACGGCGGGCGGGAAGAAGAGCGTGGCACGCCGATCCACATGTCTTGACTATTCCTCAC
>JBKJYP010000260.1:0-9251 GCA_046715695.1 Actinomycetota bacterium
AAGCCAACATGGAGGCTTATGACGCGATCATGACTCGACGCTCGGTGCCCAAGGTCACCGAGGAGGAGCCCTCGCGCGCAGCGATCGAACGGCTGCTGGCCGCCGCCGTGCGCGCCCCGACTCATCACCTCACCCAGCCATGGCGCTTCGAGGTGCTGCGGGGCGATGCGCTCGACGATCTTGCCAAAGCTTGGAGCGCCGGCAGCGGAGACGAGTTTGCTTCGATCGCCGCAAAGACGCACCGGGCCCCCGTGATCATCACCGTGATCGAGCACCCGAAGACGAGCAACGCCCGCGTCGTGGAGGTGGAAGAGCATCACGCCACCGGCGCCGCCATACAGAACATCTTGCTCGCAGCGCACGCGGCCGGGCTCGGGGCGATGATCCGGACCGGTCCCGCTGCGTGGATGCCGGAGGTGCGCGAGTATCTCGGTGTTGCCGGCGACGAGATCATCGCCGCCTTCATCTATCTCGGCTATCCACGCGACGGCGACGAGGAGAGACCCATGACGAGGCGGACGGACGCCATTGAGCTGACCGGATGGAGGGGTTTCTAGATGCCCCGGGCTAAGAAACCAACGAAAGCCGCGTTCTTCGACCTCGACAAGACCCTGATCCCAGGCTCGAGCTTGTTCCTGCTGGCCCGCGGCGCTTACGAGAGAGACATGTTCCGGGTTAAGGATCTGCTGCGGTTCGCATGGGGGCAGTTCATGTTCCGCCTCGCCGGTGAACAGAAGAAAAACGTCGAGCGCTCGCAAACGGAGACGCTGGACTTCGTCACCGGACGGAGCCAGGCCGAGCTCGTCTCGTGGGGCAAGCAGATCGCCGAGAGCGCATCCTGCCGATCGTCTACGCGGACATCGTCCGGGTGATCGAAGGTCACCAACGTTCCGGAGACCTCACATATCTCGTCACGGCTGCGCCGGTCGAGCTCGCGTCGACGATCGCCGACGCACTGGACATGACCGGGGCGATCGGCACGATGTCAGAGGTCGACGATGCGGGCAACTACACCGGCCGCTTGGACGGCCCCGTGATGCACGGCCCGGTGAAAGCTAAAGCCGTAGCCGAGCTCGCTGCCGAGAAGGGCCTCGATCTCGAGCAGTGCGCGGCCTACTCGGACTCCATGAACGATCTGCCTTTGCTCGAATCGGTCGGCAATCCGCATGTCGTCAACCCCGAACCGGAGCTCAAGCGCATCGCGCTCGTGCGCGGCTGGCCGGTCCACGAGTTGCGCACCCGACGCAAGGCGCTGCTCATCGGCATCCCTGCAGGGTTGGGTGGCGTGAGCGTCTTCTTCTCCGGCCTGGCGGTTGGCGCGTGGTTGCAGCGGCGCAAAGCTAGAGGAGCGGGCGGACCTCTCGAGCGAACCTCTCGGCGTTTTCGACTATGACGCCCGAGGGCCCATAGACGATCAGATCGATCGAGGTCACACCGATGTCCTGCATCTCCTTCACTTTCTCCGCGATCGCCTCGGGTGGCCCTGTGAAAGGAAGCTTCGGGTTGGGCTCGTCCGAGAACCAGAGGATGTGCTGCATCATCAACTGGAATCCCGCGGGATCCCGTCCTTCCTTCTCCAGGAGCTCTTTCATCTTGCCTAGCGCGGGAGCTATGCCCTCGGCGCGCTGAGAGCCTTCGCCGGTGACGACCGCCCAACCGTCGCCGACACGCGCTGCTCGGCGCATGGCCGGTTCGCTGTGCCCACCGACGATGATGGGGATCGGTTGGATCGGGTTGGGTAGGAAGCCCGCTTCAGGCCACGAGTAGAAGTCACCCTCGAACGACGACGTAGGTGTGGCCCACATTGTGCGCAGAGCCTCGATGTATTCGTCGAGGCGCGCTCCCCTTCGTTCGAAGGGGATGCCGAGCGCATCGAATTCCTCACGCATCCACCCGGCCCCCAAGCCGAGCATCATCCGTCCCGGCGAGAAGTTGTCGATCGTCGCGAGGATCTTGGCGAGGACGATCGGATGGCGGTAGGCGGCGATCATCACGCCCGTGCCGAGCTTGATCCGGCTGGTGGCACCCATGAGCACGCCGAACAGAGCGATCGGGTCGAAGAACGGATCCTGAGCCGAGAGGAAGTAGCGACCCTCCCGTTGGTACGGATAGGCACTCTGCAGGTCGACCGGGGTGAAGAGATGGTCGAAGCACCAAGCCGACTCGAAACCGAGGTCCTCGGCGGCACGGGCCACTTCGAGTATCGACTCGGCCGAAGCCGCGGCCCCCGCATTGGGAAGGTGTAATCCGAACTCCATGCCGTCACCCTAGTGCCCGCGGTTGCCGAGGGAGTGGCAGCCTTTTCAGGCCGCCACTCCCTACGATGTCTAGGCCCTGCGGATAGCGAAGTTGGCGGTCGTCGTAAGGCCCGAGTTGACGGTCACGTTCAGGCTCTTCGACCGGTAGCCCGTAGCGCTCGCGGTGCAAGTGTATGAACCGGGTGCCACGTTCGTGAGCGAGTAAGAACCATTCGACGCCGTAGTCGCGGTGCCCGCGGTTCCACAACTGACACTGGCCCCACCGATGCCAGACTTCGTCTGCTGGTCGGTCACTGTTCCGGCTATACCCCCCGGGCTCGTGGGTGGGGGCGGAGTGCTGCCTCCCCCACCGATCGCTGCCGCCAGGTTCAGAGCAGGGTACGAAGAGCACTCGTTCCGCCCGCCCGTGGATAGACCTCCAACGGCCGAACTCTTGAGCTTCGAGCGCGTCTGTTGTGCATCCAGGCCGAGCTCCGACATGATCAGGGCCGCGGCCCCCGCTACATGCGGGGTCGCCATCGAGGTCCCACTGATGACTCCGTAGGTGTTTTCCGGGAAAGTGGACCAGATGTCGGTCCCCGGAGCGGCTATCTCTACATCGGAGTTACAGGTCGAGAAGTCCGAGACGACGCCGGCCTGGTCGTAGGAGGCCACCGACATGACCTCGGGGTAGTAGGCGGGATAGTTCGGCTTGGAATCGTAGCCGTTGCCGGCTGCGGCGATCACAAGGATGCCGGCGGCTGAAGCATCCTTGACCGCGCGTGCCTCGGTATCGGATCCCTGTTCGGAGCCGAGGCTCATGCTGATGATCTTGGCGCCCCCGGTCGTCCAGGACCAGTTGATACACGCGACGATGTCGGTGACGAAGCCAACACCGGCGGCGTTGAGGGCCTTGCAGATGGCGAGTTGCGCATCCGGAGCCGTGCCGGCGACTCCGACCCCGTTACCCGTGTTCGCTGCGACGGTTCCTGCCACGTGGGTGCCATGGAGGTTGTCATCACTGCAAGAACCATTCGTGACGACACCGATCGCCGCGAGCGCGGACGCGCATGCTTGGATCTTGTTCAACAGCTCGACGTGCGCTCTGTCGATACCAGAGTCGATGATGCCCACTCGGGTACCGCCGGTCTGCGGGAAGTTGCCGGCGCCGAACGCGGCGTCCCATGCCTCCGGTGCATCGATGTCCCAATCGGCGACGCCGCGGACGAGGCTCCCCGTCACCGCCTGGGCGGTGTTGTGGAAGCCCCACTGGTCTTTGAACAGGGTGTCGGACGGAACCGAGGTCTGCTCCACCTGATAGTTGAGCTCTGCGAACGCGACCTGAGGATGCCTCTGGTAGCGGGCGACCCACTCGTTCGGGTCCTGGTTCTCAGGCACATTAACGACATCGACGTCGATCCACTCGAGCCGGTTGGCGACTTCGCCCCTCTCTCGGGCGTGCACGTCCGCCCGCGCTTGCTCCGGGAGGCTGCGGTCCCATCCGACGAGGATGTGGTCCTGGTCGTATGGGGAAGATCCCTGGGCGCCCTGCGATGCCGGCGTGGAGCTTGCGGGTGCGATGAGGGCCCCGAGCAAGAGTGCCAGGGCTCCGATAAGAGACAACTTGGATCGAACGCGCATGCAGCCAACCCCCTTAGGACAGACC
The DNA here is from genome assembly GCA_046715695.1 of Actinomycetota bacterium. Classification (GTDB taxonomy): domain Bacteria; phylum Actinomycetota; class CADDZG01; order CADDZG01; family WHSQ01; genus DATLNM01. The sequence continues at coordinate 3,904 of JBKJYP010000260.1, forward strand.
CCCGACCGGCGCGGGGGAAAAATGGATCCTCGGGTCCCATATGCCCCATTTCGGACCCCGAAAACCCCGGCGAGATCCGTATCTAGACTCGGGGGACGACGGAGGGAGCATCGGGGCGCGGAAGGAGGGACCTTGAAGGAAAGCGACTGGCGGTCGATCTTCGACGCGGTGAGGGATCCCGCCCTGAACTATCTGGAGTCGCTTCCGACCCGGCGCGTCTACCTTCCGGTCGACCCCGATGAGATCCGTGCCGTCGTGGGCGGTCCCCTGCCCGAGCAACCGACCGCTCCTCAGGATGTGATCGCAGCTCTGGCCCGCGATCTCGAGCCCTACGTGGCCGCGCATTCGTCGGGCCGTTACTTCGGGTTCGTGATCGGCGGCCTGCACCCCGCGGCCTACGGAGCCGAGCTCCTGACGGCAACGTGGGATCAGAACGCCGGGCTGTTCGGAGTGGCGCCGGGTGTGTCGGTCGTCGAGCACGTCGCACAGGAGTGGATCCTCGACCTCCTCGACCTTCCTCGACAGAGCTCTGTCGGGTTCGTGACCGGTGGACAGATGGCTAACTTCACTTGCCTGGCAGCGGCACGCGATTCGGTACTGCGTCAAGTGGGGTGGGACGTGGGATCGGATGGTCTGCAGGGAGCTCCCCTGATCGATGTTGTCGTCAAGTCCGAGAAGCACACCACGGTCGCGCGAGCTCTCCGCTACCTGGGACTCGGCTACTCCAGCGCCGTAGAGGTTCCCTCCGACGAGGAGTCGCGCATGGACGTTGCAGAGCTTGACGCCGCGCTATCCCGGCTCGAGGGACCGACGATCGTGTGCGTCGAAGCCGGGAATGTGAACACCGGATCGTTCGATCCGTTCGTCGAGATTGCCGACATCGTCGAGGAGCACCGAGACGCAGGAAAACCGATCTGGGTGCATGCGGATGGCGCGGTAGGTCTCTGGGCACGAGCCGGTGAGTCGAGACGGGAGCTGGGGAAAGGCTTGGAGCGACTGGACTCATGGTCGACCGACGCCCACAAGTTGCTCAACGTTGCCTACGACTCAGGGATCGCGATCTGCCGAGACGCTTCGGCACATCGGGCGGCCATGAGCGTGCATGCCAGCTATCTGATCCAGAGCGAGAGCGAGTCGGCCCGGGACCCCATGGATTGGAACCCCGAATTCTCCCGGCGGGCCCGAGGCCTGGGGGTCTACGCCACCCTCCGTTCTCTGGGCCGCGGCGGCGTCACCGCACTCGTCGAACGAGCCTGTGACCTCGCGGTCCGCTTCGCCGAGGCCATCGCTGCCACCGGAAAAGCCGAGATCCGCAACGAGGTCGCGTTCAACCAGGTCCTGGTGCGTTGGCTCGCCGAGGACGGCGACCATGACGCCTTCAACGACCGCGTGATCCAGCGGGTCCAGGAGGACGGAACCGCCTTCTTCAGCGGGACGACGTGGAACGGGATGCGACTGATGAGGTTGTCCGTGTCGGATTGGGCAACCGACGAGGACGACATCGATCGATCTCTCGATGCCCTCCTCAAGGCCGTCGCAGCCGGCTAGCAGCGATCAACCAGGGGATCGGGGAGAACGGGTGCGGATCGCAGTGTTCGGAACCGGCGGGGTCGGGGGTTATTTCGGTGGCCGCCTCGCTGAAGCGGGGCAAGACGTTCACTTCATCGCCCGAGGTGCGCATCTCGATGCCATGCGCGCCTCCGGGCTCCGGGTGGACAGCGTCAACGGTGACTTCCACCTCCACCCCGTCTCGGCGACCGACGACCCGGAAGAGATCGGGCCGGTGGATATGGTGCTCGTCGCGGTGAAGGCCTGGCAAGTCCCTGACGCTGCCGACGCGATGCGACCGATGATCGGGCCCGATACATATGTGGTTCCTCTAGAGAACGGCGTCGAGGCACCGGCCCAACTGGCCGAGGTTCTCGGCGAGGAGCATGTCCTTGGAGGCTTCTGCGCGATCATCAGCTTCATCTCCGGCCCCGGGCACATCACGCATTCGGGCTACGAGCCCTTCGTAGCATTCGGTGAACTCGATAACCGTCCCAGCGAACGTGCTGAACGGCTGCGCGAAGCGTTCAGCAGGGCGGGTGTCCAAGCCCTGATCCCCGAGGACATCCATGTCGCGATGTGGCGCAAGTTCCTCTACATCAGCGGCTTCAGCGGCGTTGCAGCGGTGGCGGGGCTGCCGGTCGGCGGATGGAGATCCGTGGAGCCCACCCGTGCACTCTTGGAGAGAGCATTCGAAGAGGTCGAAGCTATCGCCCGTGCCGCCGGCATCGAACTCCCGGATGATGCAGTCGCATCTGCGATGGCTACGGCCGACGGCCTCCCCGAGCACGGGACCGCGTCGATGCAGCGGGACATCGCAGAAGGGAAGCCCTCGGAGTTGGAGGCCCAAACAGGCACAGTGATGAGACTCGGCCGCAAGCACAGCGTCCCGACACCGGTGAACGATTCCATCTATGCAGTCCTTGCTCCCCGCGAGAAGAAGGCTCGGGGAGATTAGTCGCGCCTCTCGGCTAGTCGTACATCTAAATCTCAGAGCGGTGTGACGGCACCAGATGCATCCAGCTTCCCGTATCCGTACAAAGGATCCCAACCGGGAAGCCCGAGGTCATCAGCCGAGCTCAGTATGCGCCGCAGGATCTGATCGTTCGTCAATCCGTGTTGTACGAGAAGTGCAGCCACCCCCGAGGTCAGAGCTGTAGGTGATGATGTGCCACTGACGAACCCGTAACCGGCCGGCAGGTCGCCGGGACACGCGCGGTCGGGCGCGGTGGGCCATGTGGCGGCGATCCTCTCCGCGCAGGGACTGAATCCTGAGGGCAATGGAGAGTTCGAGACGTCTCGGCCGCTCGGCCCGACGATGTAGTTAGCTTCCCGAAGGGCGTCGTAATCGGAGTAAAAGGCATGCGTATCTGTGTTGTCGATCGCGCCGACACAGATGACTTTGGGGTTGAACCCCGGCCCACCGCAGACCGGTTTCCCCGCGCCGAAAGGAGGACCACCAGCGGTCACCGTGTTCGGGAAGCCGTTACCCGCGGAGGCGACTACGACCGCACCCTTTTCCCATGCATGGTCAACAGCCTCGTTCAACCTGCGAAGGAAACGATCGAAGGGGTCCGCCGGTAGCCGATCCTCGACTGCCTTAGGAAAGGCCTCGATCGCCAGCGAAACGTTGATGACGTCTGCCTTGTGATCCGCGGCATAGATGATCCCGTCCGGGATCAATTCCAAGCTCGCGTCGTCGGCATATCGAGCTCGGACCGGCAACAATCGAGCATCGGGGGCCGCACCCGCGATCCCGATCCCATTGTTCGTTGACGCGGCGGCGATGCCAGCCATGGCTGTTCCATGCCCGTGCGGGTCATTCGGCCCATCGTTGACACAATCGTTTTCGAGGCATCCGTCCGGATCGATGAGGTCGGCGTCATCGTGAACGATCAGTTTGTCGACCAAGTCGGGATGTTCGAGATCGACCCCCGTATCGACGATCGCGATGATCACCCCTTTACCCGTAGCGTGCTTCCATGCGGCGGGGAGATGCACGTTCTCGAGCCCCCACTGAGCAGAACGAAAAGGGTCGCTCGCCTTCGGCCGCGCCGCCGAGGACCCTCCCACGAGGATCGTGGCCATCACCAGAACTAGGGACGCTGCAACCCTCCTTCGAGGAAGACGGGGTCCACTCCGAGCCTCGTAGATCATGCGCTCCTCTTCTCGAACGTGGTTGCTCTTATCGGGTCTCGAACGTCTGCCATATCGGCCCCTTCCTTCAGACAACAAACCTCCAACTCCATCCCATCGGGGTCCGTGAACCAAACGCTGAAAACGCTGCCGAAGTCACTGATGCTGCCATCACATGCTCCATGCGAGATAAGCCTCTGACGCAATTCCTCCAACGACCCTTCGTCTCTCGCCGCTAAAGCAATGTGGTCCAAACGACCACGTCGGAACATCTCCCTAGGGAAAGGACCGGTTACGTCCTCGGATGCCTCCCACGCGTGGAGAAAAGCGCCTCCCAGATCGATGCCCACATGGCGTAGCTCAAGCCCAGGGGCCACAAGGTCAAAGACGGGTTTCGCATCGAATACCTCCTTGTAGAACTCGATGAGGCGGTCCATATCGCGTGTCATGGTTGCGACATGGTTGAAGCCGTTCAGCAGGCTCTTGGTCATGTGTCCTCCCTCTGTCGGGGTGCCTCGAGGTATAGTAAGGGTCCCTTACCATTTCGTCAAGGAGCCTGACCATCTCTACCGACCCTCCCCTAGGAGCGCTCGTGCAGCAGGCCTATAGAGCTGCCGACCGTGCCATCGCAGAGGGGGTCAGGCGGCGAGGGTTCGACATCAGTACGACGTACTCATCCGTCCTCGCCAACATCGATATCGAGACAGGCACAAGAGCCACCGTGTTGGCGTCTCGGGCCGCAGTGAGCAAACAAGCCATCGGAGAAGTGGTTCAAGAATTGGAGGAGGGAGGTTTCGTCACGCGTGTACCGGATCCCACCGACGGGCGAGCCAAGCTCATCAAACTCACGGTTCAAGGCCGTAAGTTGATCGCCGCCGCGTACGAGGTCATCGGTGAGATAGAAGATGCTCTACTCCGCGAGGTCGGGGAAGAAACACTCCGGAAGAGTCGTGAGTCCCTCACTGCACTCACCGACATCGCATCCCGGATCGCGCAGTCCTAGCATGCGGCACACCTCACCCGAAGCTTCGCCCCAGGCGCTAGGTCGGTTCGAAGACCGGCGCAGTTGAACGGAACTGACTATCCATGACGCCCACCAGGATCGCTATCGCCATAGGGGTCATGACCACCGTCCAGACCCAGATCGCGCCCAGCAGGCGCGCCGATGATCACAGGCGCGTTCCCCAGCCCTCGCTTGCTCGGACGGAGCCAAAGCCCCCATGCGTACGGCCTCACGGCTCGAGAGGAGTACTACGCGGATGCCAAAGTTGGGCCATCCGATTACTTCGGCGAGCGGTCGGTTGAACTTCGTTCACTGCAGCCGAGGCCCTAGTCGCCTAGATGCCGCATTTTCTTATTCGGAGAGCCGGTTATCTGGAAGCACAGGTGTCCAGGCCCAACCGTGTCTCGAGCTTGGCGGCTGGGTCCTTTCCTCCTTGATTGAATAGCTCAATGGCCTTCTTTCGATCCTCCGCTCCGGACTCCAGTTCGGCAAGATGGGAATCCACGACTTCGAGATACTCCGCATAGTCGTCCTCTCGACCTTCCGGAGCGCCGACGGCAACCAAGCCTTCGCGGTACGTCCTGTAACTCGTCGCGAAGTCACCTATGAAGGACTGGATGAATCTTGGAGTCGGTTTGTCGGGGAAATCGGTGAACAAGGC
>JBKJYP010000261.1:0-2938 GCA_046715695.1 Actinomycetota bacterium
GCGCGCGGGTTATGCCGGGTCGGTCAGCGGCTCAATCGACAGGGTGTCAGCGGCACCAGCCGACCCGGGGTCTGTGTCCGGAGCGTGCTCCACCTCGACGACGTTGTCGAGCAGCCGGACGGGCGGAACGTTGAACAGAACAGCCAACACGGCGAGTTCGTACGCGTAGAACGGTGAGTCGCCGGTCAGTCGTCGGCTCACGGTGTTGCGGTGCAGGCCGAGCGCGTTGCGGATGGCGAACGGCCGGATTCCCTGGCGTGCCATTTCGGCGCGGATGTTCGCCGCGACCTGCCGCGACCGGGGGTCTGTGCTGCGGCTGGCCGCGGTGTCTTCGTTCATGTGACCATCATGCATGCGTGCACCATGCGGTGTCAACCCGCACGGCGAATGTTGCCCTCGCTCCGGATGTGGTGCACCATGTATGTATGGGAATCACAGGGAAACACGGCAAGAACACCGGCGACCGCACCGCAGCACAGAGCAAACACGTCCCCCGACACGGCGGACCCCAGACCGGCGACGGCCGGCTCCCGCAAGGCGCTAAGCCGCAGCTACGTGACGTGCAGGTCCCCGGCGTCTGCGGCAAGGCGTTCGGGCTCGCGTGGCGCCTGCTGAACAGGGGCCAGTGAACGGCGCCCGCGCCCGCCGGCAACTCATCCGCTGGGCCCGCTACGGCCTGCACTACCCAGACGGTGCCGGCGGGAACTTCGGCGGCACCGGCGTCCACAAGGGCCACGTCAACGCGAACTGGCGGGCCATGACCGTCGGCCGGGCGGCGCCCCGCGGGATCCGACGGCCGCCGTGGGAGCCGGAACGACGTCGGCGGCAGACCCGGCAGACCCGCTAGACCAGACAGTGAAGGCCCGGAGCGAACCGCCCCGGGCCTTCACCACATCCTGCGTCGAACCCACCGTACTACCCGGGAGTCAGCCTACCGGGTCAGCCGGCTGGCGTTGTCCACCACAGCCACATCCCGCAGCACAGCGCGAGCGCGACGAGGAGCAGGGCCACGCCGATGGCTCCGGTGATGTCCCGTCGCCCCTGGTCGGCGTCCCGCCGGTCGCCGCTCACCAGCACGACCCGACGTGCAGTGCCACATACAGAACGCTGGCCAGAATCCAGCCGATGGTCACAGCGGCGACGATGCCGAGCACGTGCCACCACCACGGAACCCGCGGCGCGGTCACCAGCGTCCCCGTCCCCGACGCTGGCCGTACGCCGACCGGATCCGGGTGAACCGGTCGCGCTCGGCGTAGGCCGCGGCCAGCATGAGCCGGATCCGCTCCCGGTCGTTGGCGTCGAGCGTCTCCGTCTTGCCGTCGTCGGTCACCGGTCGTCCCGCCGTTTCGCCGCCGCGTCCTCACGACCCGCACAGCCCGTGCACTCGACCAGGTCCGGGCCGATCTGCGTCGTTCGGCACACCGGGCACAGCCGGAGCCCGCCCGGCTCGACGTCCGGCGCCACCCCGCGCCACTCCCCCGGCGCCCACCGGACCGCCGCCCGGTTGAGGATCGCCTCGATGTCCTCGTCCGGGACGTTGACGGACAGCAGCAGCGGGCGCGGCTGTGCGTCGAGCGCGCGGAGCCGGATCAGTTCCTCCCGCAACTCATTCCACTCAGCTGCCGTCGGCGCCGCCCTGTAAGGGATCGCGACACCCGCCCGGACTGGCCCGTTCTCGACGATCCGGTCACCCAGCGCGCTCACGACGTGCCCGACTTCGCGCGGGCCTGCCGCGCCGACGTGTACGCCTTCCGGACGTCACGGTTGCGACGCGAGCGCAGCTCGTTGGTGATCGCGGCGGTGACGAAGTCCGTCATCGTCTCGCCGTCCGCCTTGGCCCGGTCGGCGCACTCGTCCCAGACGGGGCCGATCCGCCCGGCTGTGCGTGTCTTGGTCTCGCCGGTGGTGACGGGCCGTCCGCCCTTGGACGTGCAGTCGGGCTGGTGGGCGGTGTTCATGGGGGTGTCGCAGCACTTGCGGATGCGGGTGGGAGCGGGTTCTACTGTCATGCTAGTTACCGTACTACACAACCCGGGGTTTGCGCAACACGCAAAGCGGCCCGGCTTCGGGGGTGGGAAGTCGGGCCGTGGCTCCGGCCCGGTCACTCGGCCGCTGCGTAGTGCGCCTCGCTGACAGCCTGTCCGGCGTAGGGGCCGACCGGCATGACGAACGGGGCGTAGGTGCGGACCAGGACACCCTTGCGGACCAGGGCGTTCAGAGCGTCCACCCGGGCCCCGCCGGTCCGGGCCGCGTACTCACTGACCTGGCCGTCCTTGGCGACAGTGGCCAGGGCCAGGACAACCGCTGCTGTGGCGAACTGCTTGGCTGTCATTGTCTGCGTCATGTGGATAGCGTAACACGGAAACCCGGAAGGCGGTAGGGGTAAGTGCAACTCAGAAACTTTGGGTTTGGTGTTGCGCTAACCCAGACGGACCGGCTACACTTCTGGCATGACGATGACACGGACCGCCAAGAGCGACCACACCTTCGAACTGAGGATCGCCTCCCAGAACAGCGGCTACGTCACCGCCGAGTGGACCCGGCCGGCCGAGCGTCGCACCCGGATCGCCGCCGAGGGCCACGCGATGATGACCGCCACGGAGTACCGGGAGCACCGGATGGGCCGCAGGGTCAGCAGCCGGGACCGGCGGGACGTGGCGATCGAGAGGATGCAGGCCCGGCGGGGCCGCCGCTGAGGACGCTCCGATCGGCGTGCAGCTCTGGCCCACCACCCACCCGAAGTACGCCCCGAACTTCACCCTCGCCGCCGCCGAAGTCGTCACCCGCAAGACCCGCGACGCGTTCGGCGAGCAGGAGACCTCCACCGTCACGTGGACGTACGAGAGCGGCAGCACGCGGGTCTTCGACCTCGGCGAGCAGGTCGCCTGCAAACTGCCCTGACCCCGCGCAGCGAGGGCCGAACCTGTCGGGGTTCGGC
>JBKJYP010000262.1:0-11753 GCA_046715695.1 Actinomycetota bacterium
GCTAACTCCTCGCCGATTTTTTCAGCACGCGCATTTTGGGGGGTTTCTTATAATGTCGGCGCTATCGGGAGCGTGGGCTGGCGGCGACGCCTGCAGCAGCCCCGATCAGAGCGAGAACCGCTCCCGCTGCACAGAGGATCATCCCGGCCCCCGGCGACAGCGTTCCGACCACCTCCATCCTTTCCGACAGAGCCGAGTTGATATCGGGCAGCCCCCTGTATTCGGCCATGGTCACTCCTCCCGCGACGACCGCCGCCAACAGAGATAGCCAGGCGAAGGACGACACTTCGAGGCGCAGGAGGAGTGCACAGTTGCTCAGGATGGCGATCCCCGCGACCAGGGCTACCCATCCCGTTCCGGCTTCGAGGCCGCTGAACGGCCGGGTATTCGCCTCTTCGGATGAGGGAACGACCTTCGGGGGCTCGATCGATACCCAATCCAGGATCGGTCCGATGATCAGAAGCGCGGCCCCCACGAACAGCAAGGCCCCGGCGAGCAGCCGGGCCTTATCGAAGAAGTCCCTCCTCACCTCCGTCACACCTTTACTCTAGGCCGCATGACAGAGCGCAGATGCTTGATGGCGTTCCATGCCCATCCGGACGATGAGTCCTCCAAGGGGTCGGGCACCATGGCGCTCTACGCCTCGCAAGGGGTCCGCGTTGTCCTGGTGTGTGCTACCGGTGGGGAAGAGGGCGACATCCTGAATCCGAGGCTCGACAAGCCCGGCATCAAGGAGAATATGGCGGAGCTGCGGAGAGCCGAGCTCGAGACGGCTTGCGACATCCTCGGGGTCGAGGAGGTCTACATGCTGGGCTACCGAGATTCCGGCATGCCCGGTGCGCCGGGCAACGAGCGTCCCGAAGCTTTCATGAACGCGGATCCGGAGGAGGCCGTCGAGAAGATCGTGCGGCTCATCCGTAAGGAGCGGCCGCAGGTCCTTCTGAGTTACGACGAGAGCAAAGGCTACGAGCACCCCGATCACGTGAAGGTCTACGAATGGGGCGTCCGAGCGTGGCGCGATGCTGCCGACCCGAACATGTTCCCCGATGCCGGCGATCCCTGGGTCGTCGACAAGCTCTATTTCTTCGCTACGTTCACACGCAAGCGCTTCGAGGTGCTGCACCAGGCCACGATCGACGAAGGGAAGGAGAGCCCGTTCGCCGGGTGGCTCGAGAACTGGGAGACGATGGGCTTCATCGAGCCGGACATCACAACTCAGATCGACGTGTCCGAGTTCGTGGAGTTGCGGTCCAAGGCATTGCTGGCTCACGCCACCCAGATCGATCCCGACAGTTTCTGGTTCGCGGTCCCTGATGACGTGCAGCGGAAGATCTACCCGTGGGAGGACTACACGCTCGTCGAGTCGAGGGTCCCCCCCGAGCTCCCCGAGGACGATCTCTTCGCCGGCACCGGCAGCTCGGTGAACAAGTAGGCGACCACTCCTACGAATATCGCGGCCCCCAAAGCGCGCGACGTGGCCTCTCCGAAAGCGACGCCGATCCACCGGTAGTCGTCGGGGATGAAGTAGCTAAGGCTCAACGCCGTCTCGCGGACCAGCACCGTGCTAGCTCCCGCGATGACCAAGATGCTGATCACCGGTCCCCAGACCCTCCGGATATCCCCGCTTCCTTCCGCTGCGAGTGCCGACGACCAGGCTTTGATCACGGTTGGGACCTCACCTTCGACGTCGTCCAGCAGAACCCGGCGGGCAGCGCGAACGAGCAGTGGCGATGAGGCGACTTCGAAGATGAGGATCATCCACCCGGCGGCGCGCCAGCGCGCCAGGTCGTTGGGTCGAACGCCATCCACAGTTGCGTCACCCTGTAGCTCCTGGACCTCGTGATGCAGCTCCGAGACCCCGACAACGTCCTGCCATAGGTAGTCCTGAACAAGGTGAAGCGGAAGCATCACCGTGAGGGCGAGAAGGAACAACGTGAGGAAGTTCCGGAAGGTGAAGGCGAGCGCTCGGTTCAGCACGGTGAACGATGATATGGGTGAGCTGTGAAAGTCCTCCTGTGGCACGGGTACCTACTTCGAGGCTCGGGCTCCAACATCTACGCCGCCAACGTCGCCCGGGCGCTTCGGGCCAACGGCCACGAAGTGACGCTGCTGTGCCAGGAGCGGGGCGTCGATGGACTGGATCTCGTGGACGAGCATGGGGTCGTGGACGGTTCGGGTGTTACCGGGCTCGAGCCCGGGGGAGCGATCCCGTCCGAAGGTCGCTGCACATTGTTGCGACCCGACATCGGATCCCTGTTGCCCGTGTACGTGTGGGATCACTACGAAGGTTTCGAGGCGAAGCGATTCGTGGACCTTACCGATGCCGAGCTCGATCATTACGTGCAACGCAACGTGGCGGCCCTGAGCTCGGCGATCGAGACGACGACCCCCGAGGTGATGATCGTCGGCCACGAGGTGATGGGGCCGTACATCACTCATCTGTGTGACCCGCCCTCGGGGTACGCGGTTCAGCTCCACGGAAGCGCCCTCGAATATGCCGTCAAGATCCAAGACCGCTACAGGTCCTACGCCTCGGCTGGGCTTGGTGCTGCCAAGGCGATCATCGGCGGAAGCGAGTACATGATCCGGGCTGCTTCGTCCGTGATCACAGGGTGGGAAGAACGGGCGAGCGTCGTGAACCCCGGATGTGACGCCGGACTGTTCATCCCAGCGGTGCAACGAGAGCCCACGCCGACGGTGGGTTACGTCGGCAAGCTGATCGCGGCGAAAGGCGTCCACCTCCTGCTGGCCGCGCTGGGTTTGACCTCCATCCCCGGCATGCGCTGCATCGTGGTGGGCTACGGAGGGATGGAAGAACGGTTGAGATCCCTCGCGTCGGTTCTCTCCTCCGGTGACTCAGCCGCGATCAGAGAGGTGGCGGCCGATGGTGTGGATGGGCCCCTTCAAGATCTTCTCGGGTGGATCGACGACGGCGGGCTGACGCCGTCTGTCCTGTCCCGCCTATCCGAGGTCGAGATCATGTTCACCGGCCCCCTTGGCCACGATGCCTTGAGTCGTGTGATGCCGAGGTTCTGGGCGCTGGCGGTCCCATCGGTCGTGCCAGAGGCCTTCGGCATGGTGGCCGCCGAAGCTGCAGCGTCGGGCGTGCTCCCCGTCGTGCCCGGCCATTCGGGGATCGGTGAGGCGGCGGCGGCAGTGGAAGCGGCCATCGGAGCTCCCGGTTTCCTCACCTACGACCCTTCCGACCCCATCCCAGGCCTGGCCGCGAGGCTCGACGCCGTCCTTTCGATGGGTGCGGCTCGCCGTCAGGAGGCAGGAGCCCAGGCATCCGTGCACGCCCGCAAGGCTTGGGACTGGCCTGTGGTCGCCGAAGCTCTGTTGGGGGCCGCGCGCTAAGGTCACTCACAGTGGCAATCACAGGACCGTTCACTCACTCGGGTACCGAGAACAGGATGCGCTGGGACCGAAGATCCAACGGCTTCATGGAGGTCTGGTACCTGACGCTCAATCACGCCGCCACGGGATCTGGCGCGTGGGCCCGCTACACGATCACGAGCCCGGTTGAGGCCCCGCCCTACTGCGAGCTGTGGGGTTTCTGGTTCGATCCCGACGGAGCGAGTTTCGCCGCCAAGGAGCGGTTCACGATCGATCATCTGGGAAGTGCGAACGGGCGCGACGACGGAGCTCTTGTGCGGATCGGTGATGCGTGGCTCTCCGAGACGCATGCCGAAGGCTCCGTGAAAGACGGCTCGAAGACGATGTCCTGGTCGTTCGACTGGGAACCCGCGTCAGCTTGTTTCCAGCATCTCCCGCCAAGTCTCCGAGATCGCATCGAGAAGCGGGTGTCGACGGTCTGTTCCCCGAACCTGTCCGTTCCCTTCAGCGGGACGGTGAAGGTTGGACGCAAGAAGTTCCAGTTCGATGGTGATATCGGCGCGCAGTCCCACAGATGGGGCCGCAAGCATTCGCGATCGTGGACGTGGGCGCATTGCGCGAGTTTCGAAGGTCCGCACACTGCCCTGTTCGAAGGACTGGCGGCGCGCGCTGCGATCGGGCCGATCCCGGCCCCCACCACGACCTTCCTCTACATGGAGCTCGATGGGGAGCGCCTCACGTTCAACGAGCTCAAGTGGGCCTTGCGAGCGAAGAGCCGCTACGAGCTTCCGACCTGGGCGTTCAGTGCCTACAACGACGACTGGAAGATCGCGGGCGCGGCTCGGGCGCGCGTGGACAGATCGGTCCAGGTTCAGTACGCGGACCCCGACGGCTCACCACGCTTCTGCGCGAACTCAGAGATCGCGGACATGGCGATCGAGGTCTATGGCCGCTCGGCGGGGGCCTGGCGCCACCACACCAGTCTCACCTCGACGGGTCTGGCTCACCTCGAGTTCGGCCGGCCCGAGCCATTCACCGAGATGCCGATAGCGTTCTAGAGATCGAGATCGCGCCGGAGGCGTTTGGTTTCGCTCCGATGCTTCTTGTTCTGTAGGCGTTTCTCTTTCGATGAGCGTGTCGGCTTGGTGGCGGATCGAGGCGGCGTGACAACCAATGCGTTATCCACCAAGTCACGGAGACGCTCCAGTGCATCCTCGCGATTACGCAGCTGGGATCGCCTCTTGTCGGAGCCGATCGTGATGTTGCCGGCGGAATCGATCCGATGTCCGAGCTTCGACAGGAGCCGCTCGCGTTGACGGGGGCCGAGTGCCCTCGAACGCTCGACGTTCCAAGTGAGCTCGGCTCTGGTCGAAGACTTGTTCGCGTGCTGGCCTCCGGGGCCCCCTGATGGGGTGAACCGCCATCGCAATTCGTCTTCGGGGATGAACACCGTGCGACGGACGCGCAGCCCGCTCACGGACGCACCAACTCCAACAGCTCTTGGGCTGAGGTCACCGGCAAGGAGCAGATCCCGCGCTCGCACACATACGCTGCCGCGCCCTCGGCGAGGGCCGGTTTGTCGTTCAGGAGACCGACACCTGCGCCGGGATCATCGGGTGACGCCGCTATGACTCGGTAAGGGATGAAGGTCGATCGGGCAGCCGCTATCAGTGCGTTCGGCCGGCGGCCGATGACGGCGATCTCTTTGGCGGGAGCGGCATGCATCCCCAAGGTGGATAGGAGCTGTCCCACCGCGAGGGGAGCACGCTCGAGTATCCCGGCGGCCACGCCTATCGTCGCCTCGGCTAGATCGGTCCAGTGACTATCGGTCGTCAACAGGCCGAGCCTCGTCAGAGCGTGGGCGAAAGCGGAGTTCGCAGATGGGATCGCGTTATCGAAGAGATCTTTCGGTCGGACGACGAGCACCTCGGCGTCGCGACCGGTTGTGAAGAATCCGCCAGTCTCGTCCCAGAAGAGATCCTCGGCTTCTGCTGCGAGGGTTGAGGCTTCCACGACCCAGTGCGCATCGAATGTGGCTTCGTAGAGGTCGAGACATGCTCCGAGATAGAACGCGTAGTCTTCCGCCACGGCTAGGTGGCGGCCCACCTTGCCGGCGCGGTACGTCCGGCGGAACCGGCCCCCCACCCGCATCTCCGAACGTATGAAGTCCATGGCCTGGACCGCGGAGTCGATCCAACTCGTCTCGCCCAGGATCGTCCCCGCCTCGGCGAGCGCGCCGGCGGCGAGAGCGTTCCATCCCATGAGCACTTTGTCGTCGGTCGCCGGCGGGACACGCTGAGCACGCGCCTCGAGCAATCGGTTCCTCGCATCTTCTATCTCCTCGCCGGTCCAGCCGGTCCAGACGGGGATGGAGCGCCCCTCGAAGTTGCCCTCGTTCGAGAAACCCCAAGCGGCCATCGCGGCGTCGGCTAGATCACCAGCCGCGGCCCGAACCTGATCGAGGGTCCAAACGTAGTAGCGACCCTCTTCCCCCTCGGAGTCGGCGTCCACGCTGGACCAGAACCCCCCTCCCGGGTCCCTCATCTCATCCAACATCCACCTTGTGGTCGCTCGAGCGACCTCGGCGTGTCGCGGTTTTCGCATCGCCAGCGATGCCCGTGAATAGGTTCGGAGCAACTGCGCGTTGTCGTAGAGCATCTTCTCGAAATGTGGCACGGTCCAGGTGCTGTCGACCGAGTAGCGAGCGAAACCTCCACCGAGTTGATCGAACATCCCCCTCGCGGCCATCGCGTCGAGGGTGATGTCGACGAGATGTGTTGCATCCGAGTCGCCCCTCGCTCCCTCGGACAAGAGGAAGTCCAGCAACATCGGTTGAGGGAACTTGGGCGCGCCCCCTAAACCACCCCAGGTGCGATCGAACGCGCTCTTGGCGCTGTCCAGCGCTGCTTTGATAACGAGCTCGAGATCAGGCAGGTCGGCACCGGTGGCTGCAACCGCGTGCTGGAGGTGTTCCGTCGATCGCGTGGCCTGATCCATAACCTCGTCGCGACGGTTCTTCCATGCATCGGCGATCGAGGCGAGCACGGTGCGGAACGAGGGGAGCCCGTGCTTGCTCTCAGGTGGGTAGTAGGTACCGCCGTAGAAGGGCTCGCCGGCCGGGGTGGCGAAGACCGTCATCGGCCACCCGCCGTGTCCCGTGAGCCCTTGAACGAACTCCATATAGATCGCGTCGAGGTCGGGCCGTTCTTCGCGATCCACCTTCACGCAGACGAAGTTCTCGTTCATATCCTTGGCGGCGGCGGGGTCCTCGAAGGACTCGCGCTCCATCACGTGGCACCAGAGACAAGCCGAGTAGCCGATCGATATCAGTAGCGGCTTGCCGGTCTCGGCAGCCAGAGAAAGCGCCTCCTCCCCCCACGGGAACCAGTCCACGGGGTTGTCCTTGTGCTGGAGGAGATAGGGGCTGGTTTCGTGAGCGAGTCGATTTGTCACCTGGGCGTAGATTACCGACGTGAGGAGATCTTGACCCGAGAACACGAGGACAAGTCTGCGGAGGCGATCGGCGCGCGGGAAGACAAAGCCGACGCGAGAGACGTCGCCATGGGCGAGCGTGAGGACAAGGCCGACGCGAGAGACGTCGCCATGGGCCAACGTGAGGACAAGGCCGACGCGAGAGACGTCGCCATGGACAGCAGGGAAGATCGTCAAGACTCGCTCATAGCGCGCTTGCGGCGGGAAGCCGAGGTTCGTGATGAGGAGTTGGCGGCATTGTTGGCCCGGCTTGGAACCGTCGAGAGCGAGTTGGTAGACCTTAGGGCGATCCGCGACGCGCTCACTCCCCCTGAGTTGCCCCGTCGCCCCGGTTTGGATCTTGCGGCGACATTCCTCCCCGTCGCAGCCGAGGAGGTCGGTGGAGATTTCTATCTCGTTGCGGAGGGGCCGCAGGATTCCACAGTCCTTGTTGTCGGGGATGTCGTCGGTCACGGTCTTGAACCCGCGAAACGAGGAGCGTTCGTTCGAACAACGTTCGCCGCCACCGCTCCTTTCTCCGACGATCCCTGCAAGCTGCTTAGTTGGGCGAACACCGCCCTGGTCGAGCGCGCCGGCGTAGGCAGCGACTTCATCACCGTGGCTTGCGTTACCTACCTGCCCGGCCGGCGATCGCTGCGTTGGGCCTACGCTGGTCATCCGCCTGCGGTGTGGACCCACGACGGTCGCGAGCTGGTGGCGCCCAGTCAAGGGATCCCGCTCGGGATCGAAGAGGATCCCCTATATGTCGAAGGGTCGCTTTCTTCGGTTGACACGAGCGGCATCATGCTCTTCACCGATGGCCTCACCGAAGCGCGACGCGACAACGAGCAATTCGGTCTGGAAGGCGTGCAAAGGGCCTTGGGTGAGCTGCAAGACCCCTCGCCGGCGGATGCCCTCGCGGTCCTGCGCGCTCGCGTCGCCGACTTCGCATACGGCACCCTCTCGGACGATCTCTGCATGCTTGCCGCGCGTTTCAGATGACCGGGTTCGCGTATCTCTTCCCCCCGCTGACCGGACTGATCGCCTTCTTCGCCGGTGCTAAAGAGCGAACCCGTTGGCATGGATTGCAATCCGTGGTGCTCGGTTCCATCTGGCCTGCGGGACTGTACGCGGGGGCGTTCGTTTCACCGGTAGCGACTCAGCTGGCCGGCGTGTTGGGGGCGGCCGCCTGGCTGACCCTCGGCTTCGCAACGGCGATCGGGCGGGATCCATCGATCCCGCTGGTGGGTCCGATCCTGCGCTCGTGGGCCCAAGCGGACCCGAAGGTGATGCCCTAGGGACGAGCGGTGAAACACATGCGGCACGACGTGGCCGTCGAACCGTTCACCGCGCCACAGGAGGGGCATTTCCAGAAACCGGAGTCGGCCGCCTGGGTTGCCGCGGGGGCCGGTGCCGCGCCCATCCCGGCCCCAGGTTCGGCCGGAGCGGGTACCCAGCCGGCCGTCTGCTCGTCGTAGATCAGAAGCTCGTTGCCCCGGCGGAACCACCAGCGTCCGTCCCGTTCGAAAGGCTGATCCTGTGGCTCTTGAGCCGCCGGCTGAGCCGCAGGGGCGGCGTAAGGCTCAGGCGTGTAGGCGGCAGGTTGAGCGGCGGCCGGTTGCGCCGGCGCCGGCTCGGCATAAGAGACCGGGGCGAAAGCGGGGGTCGGTGCGGGTTCGGCGAGAGAAGGGGTCTCGGTGGCCGGGTGGGTTTCGACCGTTATCGCGCGCGGCTCCTTAAGAGCCTTCTGGATCCGGCTCAGGGTCGACAAGACCAATAGAAGGATGAGCAGGAGCAGAGCGAGGCCACCCAAGGTGGCGAGCTGAAAGATTTCGTTGTCGAGCTCCATCGATCCCCCTTGAGGTGGTGGTTGCTTGAGTCGTTCTATCAGGTTTCAGCTAAGTATCCTGGGACGAGCCGGACCGAAGTGTTGAAGGGAGAGCCAAAGTGGCCGTGATCAAAACGATCGACCTCGTAGGTGTGTCGACCGATTCCTGGCGGGACGCAGCGGATCAGGCTTTGGCCGAGGCCGCGAAGACCATCCGTGGGATCACAGGCATGGAGGTCCTCGACACCTCCTGCAGCGTGGCCGACGGCGCGATCAGCGAGTATCTGACGCATGTCCGGATCAAGTTCCGGATCGAACGCTGAACGGATCGGTCCTTAGATGCCTGGTGTAGCTCTCGTCGGGATCCAGTGGGGTGATGAGGGCAAGGGGAAGGTCACCGATCACCTAGCCGAGCGCACCGATGTCGTCGTCCGCTATCAGGGCGGCAACAACGCGGGCCACACGATCGTGGTGGGTGGTGAGCGTTACGCGCTACACCTCGTGCCGACCGGGGTCCTCTTCGAGCACTGCATACCGGTGATCGGCCCAGGCGTTGTCGTCGATCCTCAGGTCCTGATCGAAGAGATGGAGACCCTCGCCGGTCGCGGGATCGACCCCGGCCGCCTGCTGCTCTCCGGCAACGCGCACTTGATCATGCCGTATCACCTCGAGCTCGATCGGGTGACGGAACGCCGGTTGGGTAACAACAGGCTCGGCACGACGAAGCGAGGGATCGGTCCCGCCTATGCAGACAAGGCCGCGCGGATCGGACTCCGTGTGCAGGATCTCCTCGATCCGAAGATCTTCTCGGCCAAGCTCGGTATAGCCCTGAAGGAGAAGAACCTGGTCCTCACTCGGGTCTATGGCCGGCTTCCCCTCGACCAGGCCGAGATCGAAGAGCAGTACCTCATGTACGGCGCCAAGCTCGCGCCCTACATCGCGGACACGAGCAGGTTCGTTCAACAAGCTCTCGACGCCGGCCGGTCGGTGATGTTCGAGGGCGCGCAGGCGGCGATGCTCGACCTCGATCACGGGACCTATCCCTTCGTGACGTCCTCGAACCCCATCGCGGGAGGGGCTTGCGCAGGTGCGGGTGTCGGTCCTCGAGACATCCAGAGGATCATCGGGATCGCGAAGGCTTATTGCACGCGTGTCGGTTCGGGGCCCTTCCCGTCGGAGGCCGATCCGGCCGATGCAGAGATCTTGGTCGAGGTCGGTGGCGAATACGGAACGACAACGGGGCGCAAGCGACGGTGCGGTTGGTTCGATGCGGTTGCCGCGCGCTACGCCGCACGTTTGAACAGCCTCACCGAGCTCGTGGTGACCAAGCTCGATGTGCTCTCGAGCTTCGAGCGGATAAAGGTATGCGTCGCATACGAATACGAGGGAGAGCGCTACGACTGGTTCCCTCCCAACCAGACGATCTTCAACAAGTGCCGGCCGATCTATAAGGAGTTCGCCGGGTGGTCCGAGCCCATCGATTCCGCGCGGAAGCTCGAGGATCTCCCGTCCGCGGCGCGCGATCTGATATCGGCGATGGAGGAGATGGTCTCCGTCCCCGTCTCGTGGGTGTCGGTGGGACCCGATAGGGAAGAGATCGTCCGCGTGTCCGAGTCATCCCCACTGTCGGCGACCCCTGGATGAAGGTTCTGCTACTCGGGTCTGGGGGCCGCGAGAGCGCGCTGGCCTCGGGCCTCGCTCGTTCCCCTTCGGTGGAGGAGCTCTTCGTAGGGCCGGGTAACCCCGGGATCGCGAAGATCGCCCAGCTCGAGTCGATCGACCCGGCCGATCCGGCTGAGGTGCTCGAGCTCGCAACCCGCCTCGGCGCCGACCTTGTGGTGGTCGGTCCCGAAGCCCCTCTCGTTGCCGGTGTTGCAGACGTCCTGCGTGGAGCGGGCATCGACGTCTTCGGACCTTCCGCAGAGGCGGCTCGGATCGAGGGTTCGAAGTCATGGGCCAAGGAGCTCATGACCGAAGCGAGCATCCCCACCGGCGCGTCGCGCACCTTCACTCAACGCGACGACGCCGTGGCTTACCTGAAGGAGTTGGCGCCGCCGTACGTCATCAAGGCCGATGGGCTCGCGGCAGGTAAAGGTGTGGTCGTCACCGAGGACATCGGTGATGCCGAATACGCGATCGAAGAGCGTCTCGTAGCCGGGGTGTTCGGCGAGGCAGGCAGAAGCATCGTCATCGAGGAGTTCCTCGAGGGCGAGGAGGCATCGCTGATCGCGTTCACGGATGGGCGAGTCCTCGTTCCCTGTTCTCCCGCGCAGGACTACAAGCGCTTGAGCGACGACGATCGTGGGCCGAACACGGGCGGCATGGGCTTCTACAGTCCCGTCCCGTCGTGCCCGCCGGAGACGACGGAACGGATCATCTACGGCGTGCTCGAGCCCATGATCAAGGTCCTGGAGAAACGAGGGACCCCGTTCTCCGGCGCGCTCTACGCGGGTGTGGCATTGACATCGGAAGGGCCGAAGGTGATCGAGTTCAATGCCCGATTCGGTGACCCCGAGACCCAAGCTCTCATCCCCCGGCTCGATTCCGATCTGGGAGAGCTCTTCCTGGCGAGTGCGCGCGGCGAGCTGTCGGGGATGACCGCGACGTGGTCGAGCTCGGCTTCGGTTGCGGTGGTCCTTGCATCCGAGGGCTATCCCGGGAGTTTCCCGACGGGGTTCGAGATCTCGGGCTTGGACGAGGCGGCCAAGGTTCCGGGCGTGTCCGTCTTCCATGCGGGAACCGCGATGCGGGGTGACGACGTCGTCACCGCGGGGGGCCGGGTATTGGCCGTCTCCGCTCTCGGCGATGATGTGCGGGCAGCGAGAGACGCGGCATACGAGGCCGCGTCGGCGATCGATTTCCAGGGCAAGCATCTGAGATACGACATCGGACAACGCGCCATAGGGCCGGAGTGAAAGGGCAGAGATTGTGAGTCCAACCGTTGGGATCATCATGGGTAGCTCGTCGGACCAGCCGACGATGGAGAAGGCCGCCTTCGACGTCGACCGGATCGCCGAGATCGAGGCGGTGAGGCACCATGATGTCGTCGCGTTCGTCGAGAACGTGCGAGAGAACGTGGGCGAGGCGGGACGGCACATCCACTTCGGCCTCACTTCCT
>JBKJYP010000263.1:0-3908 GCA_046715695.1 Actinomycetota bacterium
GCATCGTTGTGAACCCGCCCGAGACGTCGAACAGCCACGTCCTTCCAGACGCATCCACGGCAGAGATGTCGATGTCGATGCCCCCGCCGACCCGCTTCGAGAGGGAGATGTCTTTGAAACCGCTTGCAGCGATAACGGCCGCGGCCACGTCTTTGGCACTCTGACCCTCTTGCACGGCGCGGTGGACCGGATCCGAGACGGTGTCGTCGGTGGTCACCGGGATCATGGCGATACGCGGAGATGGAGATCCAACGCGGACCTCTCGCTCCCGCTCGATACGGGCCCGAGCGTGCTCGACGTAGCCGGGGTCGGTGTCATACCCGATGAAACGACGAGCGGCACGAACCGCAGCAACACCGGTAGAACCCGATCCCATGAACGGGTCGAGCACGGTGTCGTCCTTGAACGTATAGAGGTGCATCAGCCGTTCGGGAAGCTCCACCGGGAATGGAGCAGGATGACCGACCCGCTGCGCGCTCTCGGGCACGATCTCCCAGACATCGGTCGTGGCCTCCATGAAGTCGTCCTTGAAGATAGTGATGTCCGAGGGCAAGCCGCGCTTCGCTCTCTCTTGGCGTGAGAGAGCGCGATCGAAACGTCCCTTGCAGGCGACGATGACCCGTTCGGTCAGGTCACGCAACACGGGGTTGGCGGGACTTTGGAACGATCCCCACGCACAGGAGCCGCTCGCCCCTTGACCCTTGACCCAGACGATCTCGCCACGCAGGAGCATGCCGAGGCGGTCCTGCAGGATCGATGTCACATCGGCGGCCAGAGACCGATAGGGCTTACGTCCCAGGTTCGCAACGTTGATGGCGATGCGTCCACCAGGTTCGAGGACACGGAAGCATTCCGCGAACACCTCTTCGAGCATGCTCAGATACTGGAGGTAGTCGTTCGGGACGTGCCCCTGACCCAATGCCTGCTCATATTCCTTGCCGGCGAAGTACGGGGGCGAGGTGACAACGAGAGCAACGGAACGGTCCCCTACCTCGGACATCGATCTCGAATCGCCCGCATGGATCCGATCGAGAGAAGGCTCGGGGTTGGGCTCGATCTTCTCGTCGGCAGAGATCTGTGGGAGCGTGAATCGAGAATAGAAAGCCGATGCGTCGTGGCCTTCCCGCTTGCCGACGCCGAAGTTGGATGTAGAGGTCGGTCGTCTCTTGGGGCCCGTGCTCATCTCAGGAAATCGACGCGTCTGGGCTTCTGGCCGCAGACGGGGGCCGACGCGAGCCCATCGCCGTCTCTGAGGCCCATCCTCTCCGGTCTCGAACGGGGCCTTTTCGAGCCTTCGTCCGCTTCCAAGACGTTCAGGAGCCGGGCACGCCTTGCCGGCATGAGGAAGCGGAGCGCGCTCATGTGCTCACAGTCGTGCAGGATCGTGATCGTCGAGTCGGCACCCGATGGAAGCGATTCACCCTTCGAGTAGCTGACCGTCCCACTTACGGTCAGGCTGAGGATCCCGCCTTTAGGCACCTCCAGGTCCGTAGGGAGGAAGCGGATCAGAACTTGCGTGGGATCGTCCACCGGGAACGCTTTGGCTTCTGCCTGTTCGAACCACCCTCGATGCATCGGCTCTATGTGCTGCATCGATCTCACGCCATACGTAGCAACTGCCTCCCCACCCCTGTGGTAGATGGGGAAACCATCCTTACCAAGGACTTCGAGCTCGACACCGATATGTGCGTCTGGCTGCGACGACTTGACCCATAGGTCGAGCACCGGTTGCCCGGTGAGGTGCAGGGGGGCTGTCATCGGGGGCGTCTGAAAAACGAGGCGATCGTTGACGGGAAGGATAGGGAGTATCTGTTCTTGGAAGACCGAGGTTCCTTCGGGCTTGGCCGATCCCAACTCGCCCTTGAGACCAAGGACGAGATGTCCAGACGGGCCGCCGGTTGTTGGGTACTCGTCTACCTCCCACCACTGGCCGGTTGAGGATTGCACTTGAACATCGGGCCAGGACTCGACACCGGTCGGCAGTCTCTTGAGGTAACGGTCGTACCAAGCGGTGAGCATGTCGAGCCAGTCCTCGCGTTCCCAGCCGACCTCGACGAACTGGTGGTCATCGGGGAGTGCATGGTTCCAGACACCGAACAAACCTTTGTGTGGGGTGGTCGAAGGGAGATGGTCGAAGAACCCGGCCAGCGTGATCGGTTGCACGTTGAAGTCCCGTAGGCCGTGAACCATGAGGGTCGCGGCCTTCACCTTGGGGGCTCCCGGCCGGTACTCGCGCTCCCGCCAGAAGTCCGTGTAGTCACCGGAGGTATCCGCGGAAGCGAGCAGGATCTCATCCTGGCAATCAGCCTTCTCGGGGTAATGCTGCGGGGCCAGCCTCTGGCCGGGCAATGCGCTCACCGCTGCCAGATAACCGGCGTTCCCGATCAGCGGCTGCCCGGTCCACGGCACCCCGTCCATGAAGTTCCAGTCGTATTGAGACCCAACCGATGCGATCGGGACGATCGCTTTCAGGTACTTGAGCCTCCCCGGGGGGCCGAGGCCGGCGGTCGAGATCTGCGTCTCAGCATCGTAGGAAACTCCGAACATCCCCACCCGGCCGTTCGTCCAGGGAGCGTCTCTTCCCAGGTACTCGATGACCCGAGCACCGTCGTCGATCTGGCTCGCCGCCGTCTGCTCGAGACAGCCGCCCGACTCACCCGTGCCACGCACGTGGGCTTGCGAGACCGCGTAACCGCGCGCGGTGAAGTACTCGATGAACCCGGGGTGCTCGGGATCGCCTGGATACTCCTCCTGACCCTCGACGACGTATGGCGTCATGATCAGGATCGTCGGGATCTTTTTGGGAGGCTTGTTCCCGCGCTTCGCAGCGGGCAGCCACGTCTCGACGAACAGGTCGACCTCATCTGCCGCGGAAACGAACGTCTGCTGGCGCTTCGGGGCCTCGTCTGGGCGCTTAGTGCCGTAGAGAGGTTGAGAGCGCGGACGCGGGATCCATGCGACACCTTTGTCGGGAACAGATGCGGCACGAGCGGGCACCAGCCCGGTGAGGACCGAGCCCAGAACGAGGAGCACAAGCACCGTCCGGAACGTTCGCATCAGGTGAATCCTACGGCTGGGCTACTGGGAACCCACCCATTCGAAATGCATCCCATCGGGGATGAGCCAGCGGCCTCCCCAGGTGAAGCCCCACCTCTCGATGATCCGAACCAAACGACGGTCCTGGTGGGGGGCGGATCCGAACGAGTTGGTCGAGACATTGATGTCGAAGGCGATGCCCCACGAATGATGCGAGAGGCGGCCTGAGGGGTCGGCGTTCACGAAGCGAGCCCCGAAACACCCCGCGTACTGAGCTGAGTCGACCAAGAAAGACAGCCCTGCGCTGACCACCTCATCGAGGGCGCCCCGCAGCTGTCTCACGATCGCCCGATGACAGGTGACCTCACCGAGAAGAGGGACGCTCCGTTGGACGATGTTGTTCCGGACCCAGTCGGGGTCGATGTCGATGAAACCGTTGTCCTTGGGAGTAGCGGAGAACTCCCCGAACGTCTTCTTGATGATCATCTGCGGCAGGACGGAGTCGCCGTATCGCATGTACGGGGTCTCACCCGCCAAGCGGGTTCGGAACGGGCGGTCGGACAGCCAGCGACTCAAGCGCCTGTCGATCATGGGCCGTCGATCGATCGAGTCGACGAGGACCAAGATGAATTCATCCAAACGGCCGCCGGGCCCAAGGTCGTCCTTGCGCACCAATCCCTCATATCCCCCAGTGGACTGATCGCTCAGAACCCCGACGACCGTTCTCACCCCGGAGCCGAAGTGCAATCGCATCCCTTCGGCCCCGCGTCGCAGTGAGGCTTCTGATCGAGCTATAAGGATCTCGCCTTTGCGCAAGGCGAGAAGGCGACTTCGATCCGAGGGTTGCATGAAAGGAGCGAAGGATCCGGGAT
>JBKJYP010000264.1:0-13407 GCA_046715695.1 Actinomycetota bacterium
GCTCTCTGGGGAGTGGGTGAGCGAACGGCCGAAGCCCTTCGACGCCTGGGGCTCCGCTCGGTGGGGGATATCGCCAAGGTGCCGGTCAGCGCCCTCAAGGCTGCCCTGGGTGAGTCGGTTGGCTCGCATCTGCATGCGCTCGCCCAAGGCATAGACGAGAGGAACGTGACTCCCTCGACCGACGCCAAGTCGGTCGGCTCCGAAGAGACCTTCGCTGAGGACATAGACGACCCTGTCAGCGTGCTGCGGGAGGTCCTCAGGATGTCGGATCGCACGGCCTCTCGCCTTCGTGCCAAGAGCCTCTGTGGCCGCACGGTGACCCTCAAGATCCGGTTCTCCAACTTCCGGACGATCACTCGATCGAAGACCCCAGGTGAGGAGATGGACACCCCACACGAGATCTACGCGGCGGCCAAAGCTCTGTTCGAGAAGGTCGCCGAGTCCGAGCGGATAGGACACAGTGGGGCCCGGGTCCGGCTGATAGGGGTCAGCATCACGGGGCTTGCCCCAGGGCCGCCCCGGCGCCAGATGGAGATGCTGGGCGAGCGAGCCCCGGCGTGGAGCGATATCGCGGGTGCCGTGGATTCGCTCCGAGATCGCTTCGGTGACGATGCCGTGGCCCCTGCCGCGCTCCTAGACCAGTAGTCGGCCTATCATCGTAGGTACAGTGCCGCTCTCAGAACGTGAACAGCAGATCCTCGACGAGATCGAGAAGAGCCTGTATGAGCAGGACCCCAAGTTCGCGCACTCGGTACGCAAGCAAGCACCCCTCACCCGTGACCTCATCCGGGCGCGCAATGGAGGGTTGCTCTTCTTCGCCGGGATCGTTCTGCTTGTCTTGTTCTTCGTAACCAGGCTGGTGATCGTTGGTGTTCTGGCGTTCTCGACGATGGTCGCCGGTGTTGTTGTTCTGTCTACCTCCATCGGTGGCGTGGCTCGCGGAGCCAAAGAGGAAGCCGGACGAAGTGTCCAAGGGGCCAAAGGTGCGGTATCCCGGTGGGGAGAGGACCTGCGCCGCCGCTTCCGTCGTCCTTGAATAACTTCGCGGGTTGTCGGAGGGGCGACGCGCGCTATAGATTCACCCCAACACCTTCGATGTCCATCTAGGTTTCTTGCGGAAAACGGTTTCTTTGTGGGGTCCTGATCCAATCTTGCTATTTCTTCGGGAGGTTCGCGCGCTTCGATGGAGGGATTCACTGCTGATCAAGCGTCTCGTTTCACGAACTGCACACCACATCAGCTTCGTTACTGGGATCGCGTAGGTCTCGTTCGTCCGTCGGTTCAAGCCACGGGTGGACGGCCGGGTGTTCGCCGTCTCTATTCGTTCCGCGATCTGGTCGCGCTGAAAGTTGTGAAGTCGTTGCTCGAGGGGGGCATGAGCCTTCAGCGCGTGCGACGCGCCTATGACTACCTCCGTAAGAAGGCGGGTCTCGAGGAGCACCTTTCGGAGCTCCGTCTCGTCACCGATGGCAAGAGCATCTTCAAGATCTGCCGCACCGACGGCGAAGTGCTCGATGCGTTGAAGGAAGGTCAGATGGCCTTCTTCTTGGGGATCGGGAAGATCGCCGAGTCGGTGGACGGACGCGTAGCGGAATACCTCTACGACAGGAAAGAGTTCATCTCGACCCTCAAGAAGGTCGAGAGCGATCTCGAGAAAGAGCTTCCTCCCGCCGCCAAGAGAAGGCTCCGAGCAGCAGCTATCTGACCCGGGGGGACCACAGCCGTCGAGCCCGGTCGAGCCACGATGCGCTGCCCCACAACGAGCCTCGAAGTCGGCGCGCCAGCCCACGCGCCTCTCGGGCCTCGTCGGTCGCCGGTTCGGCCGGGGCGAAGCTCGCCTCGTCGAACAGGGAAGCGAGGCGCAGGGCGGTCGGGCGTGGGATCTTCCGTCCCGATGCGACCCGGGCAGCGAAGCTCGTTGCGGTTTCGCCCGGTGGACGGGGGTAACCGAACGCCCCGGCTTCTTCTTGGAAGTGAGCGAACGCCGCCGCCACCGTGTCGCCCGGGGATCTCGCCCGTCGGAACCTGACCGCGATCCGGGCCTCCTTCATGAGCGGGAGAAGCAGGAGAAGGAAGAGGGCTATCGCCCCGGCTCCGATAAGCAGCCTGTTGAAGGTCTTGACCCAGGCGAGGCTCACCCGTTTCGAGGCACGATCGGCTCTGGGGCCGCCTCCATCGCCCCCGCCGCCGGCCTCACCCACGTCGCCGAGACGAGGGTCTGTGCCGTTGGATGGATCGGAAGGGTTGAAGATCTCGGCATCGGGCGCTTGGAAGTTCGGGGCGTTCTGGATAGGAGACAGCGTGTAGGTGGGTTGGGCCGCGGCCGAGCGCGGTGTGGGTTCGAAAGGCACCCACCCGTAGCCCTCCATATAGACCTCGGGCCACGCGTGGGCGTCGGTTCCCCTGACGGTGAAGTCGGTCCCGGTGATCGCCGCTTCCCCCGCGAGGAACCCCACGGACACGCGGCTCGGGTAACCCAACTTCCTTGCCAGAAGCGCGAACGCGGTTGCGAACTGCTGGCAGTAACCGGCCCGGATCGTTGTCAGGAACTCGGTGAGATAGTCGGCCGACGCGTCCCTCCCCTGGCCGGCCGCGATCTCTTCAGGCGTCGGTAGCTTGTATTCGAAGCCGCGCAGCCGCTGTTGGATCGCGATGAGCTTCTCGCCCGGCGTCTCGGCTTCGGCGGTCCACTCCTCGAGGAGGGAAACCACCCTCGGCGACAGTTGAGGCAACGCGGTGTATTCGAAGCCGGGGTCGCCCGGCTGAGCCTCCCGCAACTGCTGATAGGTCAGCTTAGGCAACGAGGACCAGACCTCGTATGTCATCCCCTCTTCCATCCCATCTTCGATCAGGAGGTCGCCTGTTTCCGGGTGAACCCGGAGCCTGGCGAGATCGGTCGAGCCCAGATCGATCGTGAATGGGGTTGTCGCTGCCGGGAGATACGAGCCGCGCAATAACTCGACCTCCACGACCTGACGCAACGACTCGGTCAACTCGGGTTGAGGGAGGATCGCGGTATTGAGAGTCCCCGTGGGGGCATCGAGGCGGGCGGCCGGGCTCAGTCTCCATCTCTCACCATCGAAGTTGCTGAGAGAGACGAGTCGCCAGTACGAAGCCACCTCGGCCTGAACGGTGAACAGGGTCTCGTCGCTCTGCGATATGAGGGTCGGAGCAAGCTGAACGAATGGATCGATGCGACCGGTGATCTCGGTGCCGCCGCCCTGTCCGCTGCCGTTTCCCTGTCCGCTACGCCATCCGATGAGACCTCGCCCGATCGAAGGGATCGCGAGCGGCACGACCACGGCCGAGACCAAACAGGAAGCCACCATGCGCCGCGCCAGCCGGCCGTAAACGGACGCGGCTCTCCCGTCCTGTCGATCCCACGTGGCGACCCACCGTCCCCATGAACCCAGGCGTTCGGCCGCCTCAGTTGCCCAGAAGGTTCCGAGCAGCGTGAGGAAGACGAGGACGAGGACGACTGCTGCGGTACCGGTTCCAACCACGAGCACCGCGCTGAACAGGATGATCGCCGGTAACGCGGCGAGCAGCGGTTGCCTCCAACGGAAGGTTGCGATCTCGGCCCATGTGGTTGCGAACCAGAACCCGACGACGACCGCGATGACATAGCCACCTCGAACGGGGACGGGCGCGTAATCGATCTGACTATGAGAGGCCGCTCTGAGCACCGAGCGCCAGAGATGGGCGAGCGCATCGGGTGTTGGCAGGAGATAGAGGCTTCGAGATGATTCGAAGATCACGGTCAGGTAGACGAGGAGCACGGTGCCACTCATCAGTAACGTTCCGAGGGCGCCGACCCCGACGCGTCTCGATATCACGGCGAGCCCCATCGCCAGCCCGATGGCGAGGAGCGTGGGTCCCGGATAGGGGCCCTCGACGAAGACCTGCGCGTAGGAGATGACGATGAACCCGAGCAGGGAGATGAGGGCTATACGCGTTCTGGCTTCAGGTCCCATGTCATCTCACCCCCTTGGTCGTGAGCGCGCGCCGGTGTCCACCGCGGGGCGAACGGTTCTGACGGACCCAAGACGATCGTCCTCACGCCCGCGCGCGCCAGCCCGTTGGTGGTTTCTACGATCGCCTTCTCTCCGCCCCACCGAGCCCTGGTTGTCGTATCGCCCCATCTGTGAGGGGGGAGGCAGATCATGGCTACCTCCTGCCATCTGCGGGTCAAGGACCCGATGGCCAGGGCCGCTTCTGGATCGAGTGAGCCCGAGATCACGACGAGTGCGGACTCCGGCGAAGTCCCTCCGGCCATCTCGCCGAGACGGCTCGAGATCCCCTTCTCGTCATCCTTGCCGGGTACCGATGTGGCCAGGAGATCCAGACACGCATCCCTGTGCCCTTGACCCTTGCGCGCCGGGAGGCCTCCTCCGGTCACGCACGACAATCGGAAGGTGTAGCCGGCCCGCTGGTAGAGATCGATCAATGAGGCTGCAACCTCGACGGCACGTTCGAATGCGTCGGGGCCTCCTTCTCCCGTCCACTTCTCGGCGCGGTCGTCCAGGAGGATCGTCGCCCGGGTGTGCCACGGCGTCTCTTCCTGCCGGATGGTGAATCGACCCCTCTTGGCGGTCGATGCCCAGTGAACCTTCCGGAGGTCGTCTCCCTCCACGTATTCGCGCAAGGTGTAGAAGTCTTCACCCGTCGTGCCGACGGGTTGCCGGAGCGCCGAGCTGGCGGCCGACCGGCGCCGTCCGCTCTCTCGTGGAAGGGCCAGCCGCTCGATCGCGGGGCGAACGAGGAACTCGCTGGGCTCGGTCAAGACCGAAGACGTCCGGGCGAGCCCGAAGGGATCGAGGAACGAGATGGTGAGAGGCCCGGCTTGGAGCCGTCCACGTCGATGGGGCTCGATCTCATAGCCGGCCGTTCTCTGCCCCGATGGCTCGACGCCTTCAAGGACGAAGCGGGCGCGCCCCGGTACGCCTCGGGGGAGACGGTCTTCCATCAGTAGAAGAGGGGCGGCCCCTCGGCCGTCGTTGAAGATGGAGAGGGTGACCGACATGGTCGTTCCCGCGGTCGGTCTGACCGGTGCGAGCTTTCGCTCGACCCTCAGCTCATGGCGGCCCCGCCGGACCACCACCAGCGCGATCACTACGAGAGCGATGAGTCCAAGGCCGAGTCGCTCGAGTTCGGGGGCCGCGAGGAACCGGCCGACCACCGTGGAGACTCCACCCGTCCCAACCACCAACCAGCCGCGCAGGGTCGGCATGGATCAGCGCCCTCAGGCTTGCTCGCGCGCTGGGACCGGCACTCCACCCAGCAGGCCCTCGAGAACCTCCGTCGAGGAAGCTCCTCGCATCTGGGCCTCGGGGGAGAGGAGCACGCGGTGCGTGAGAACCGGCGTGCTCAGATCCTTGATGTCGTCGGGGATCACGTACTCGCGGCCGCGTGACGCGGCGAGGGCTCGGGAAGATCGAAGGAGGAACAGCGATGCGCGCGGGCTGGCTCCGAGGTAGACGTCGGGGTGATCTCTGGTTGCCTCGGTCAGATCGACGATGTAGCGCCGCAGGCTCGGTGCGACATGCACTTCTTTCGCCGTCTTGATCAGGAGGTTGACCTCATCTGGGTCGGAGACTGCGTCTATGTCGAGGTTCGTGTGATCGCCGTGGGTCTCGAGGATCTCTAGCTCGGTGTCACGCGACGGGTATCCGATCGAGAGCCGCATCATGAACCGGTCGAGCTGTGACTCGGGCAATGGGTAGGTGCCTTCATGCTCGATCGGGTTCTGGGTTGCGATGACCATGAACGGCTCTTCCAGCCGGTGCGACGTCCCGTCGACGGTGACCTGCCGTTCCTCCATACATTCGAGAAGGGCGGATTGTGTCTTGGGGGAAGCTCGATTTATCTCGTCTCCCAGACAGAGGTTCGCGAACACGGCCCCCGGCTTGAATCTGAACTTGCCGGTCTTGGGGTCGAAGACGTTCACCCCGGTCACGTCGGAGGGAAGGAGGTCGGGCGTGAACTGGACCCGGCTCCAGGAGCAGCCCACCGACCGGGCCAACGCTTTAGCCAGGAGTGTCTTTCCGACACCGGGGATGTCTTCCAGCAGCACATGACCCTCGGCGAGGAGGGCGATGAGCGCCAGGCGGACGACCTCACCCTTCCCTCGGATCGCCCGTTCGATGTTGCCGGCGATCGTCTCGAAGGAGGCCTGGAAGCCCGAGAGACTGCGTTCCGTCACGGGGTCCAGGTTACTGCGCAACCACGATTAACCCTTCACGCCGCCCTCTTGGAGGGGATAGGTTCCGGGGCGCAGCCCAGTCTTTCCCCCGCGCGCCGGGGGTGGCGGGGAAGACCTTGCTTCGAGGAGGTTTCAGATGGCAGGTTGGGGAGACGACCCCGAGCTCGAGCGGATGCGCGCTCTCATCGACGATGGTTGGGAAGTCGTGGAGGTGATCGAGGATCCGAACGCTTCGGGAGGCCCCAGTGACACCGTGGCTTTGACGAAGGACGGAGAGAGGGTCGAGATCACCTCGGACCATCTCGCATTCCATCGCTACGTCGAGGGTCTGCAAGAAGACCTGAAACAACAGGGTTAGACTCAACGACACCTGTAGTAGCCAGGCTTTGGAGCAAGAGTTAGTCCCATAGGGGGGAGCGCTCATATGAGTCAGGTCGCGCAGCTCGGAGCCGACAAGCTCCCGGTACCCGAGCACCCACTCGACGAGCGAGACATAGCCCGAACCCCGTGGCAACTCTTCTGGGAACGATTCAAGCAAGACAAGGCGGCGCTCGTCGGCCTCGGCTTCCTGGTGGTCCTCGTGATCATGGCGGTCGGCGCGGGCGTCATCTCGGACGCGCTTGTCCATCATGGTCCGCGTGATCTCTTCCAGAAGGAGATGACCGACGAGTTCGGTCTCCCCAAGGGACCCAATGCTCAGTTCTGGTTCGGTGCCGACACGTCGGGGCGAGATCTATTCGTGCGTGTGATGTACGGAGCGAGGGTCTCACTGACCGTCGCCCTGCTTGCTACCGGTATCGCTCTGTTGATCGGAGTCACGCTCGGCGTGATCGCCGGGTACTTCGGAGGCAAGATCGACACGGTCATCTCTCGGGCCATCGACATCGTTTTCTCCATCCCGTTACTGGTTTTCGCCATCGGCATCGTGGGAGCGTGCCGCACCGGCGGCTGCGGCCCGATCAAACCGGGGTTCGGTCTCGTGGTGGGAGTCATCGCCCTTTTCAGTTGGCCTTACATCGCACGGATCATCCGAGGTAACACTCTGTCGATCCGGGAGAAAGAGTTCATCGAGGCGAGCGAAGCTGCCGGAGCGTCCTCACCGCGCATCATGTTCAAAGAGGTCCTGCCCAACCTGATGGCGCCGATCGTCGTGTACGGGTCGGTGACGATCCCGGGCAACGTGTTGTTCGAGTCCTATCTCTCTTACCTCGGACTTGGGTTGCCCAAGAGCGTTCCTTCTTGGGGCGGCATGATGTCCGACGCGGCAGACCTGTTCGATGTGGCCTGGTGGATGATGGTTTTCCCCGGGCTCTTCCTCCTGTTCACCGTCCTGGCTTTCAACCTGCTCGGGTATGGGCTGCGTGACGCCTTGGATCCCCGTACGGGGAGGTGATGTAGCGAGAACAGATAGGCAACACCCGTCCTGGTTGCTAGAGAGAACAGCGATCGTCTCGACGATCGCGCACAGAAAAGGGGAAAAACGTGCAGAACAAGAGATACATGAGGGTCATGGCCCTCATATGTGTGCTGGCGCTCACTGCGGCAGCTTGTGGGGGATCTGACGACGACGATGACGGTACGGCGAACCCGCCGGACACCGGAGGCAACGAGCTCGACGGCGGCGTCTACCGTGTCGGTTACCTCGAGGCGTTCAACTTCACGAACGGGTTCGATCCCACCGGGGAGTACCTCGGAACGGCGTTCTCGATCTATTCCAACCTGCTGACCCGCACGCTCATGGGCTACAGCCACTCGTCCGGTGCCGAGGGCAACGACCCGATCCCGGACCTGGCCGCAGCCGAGCCAGAGATCTCCGACGACGGCAAGACCTACACGTACACGCTCAAAGAGGGAGTCAACTTCGGTCCCCCTGTGAGCCGAGCCGTGACCTCCGACGACGTCCTCTACGCATTCGAGAGGATCGGGACCAAGGCCCTCGTGGCCCAGTACGGCTATTACTACGACGTCATCGAGGGCATCGGGGACTTCAAGGACGGCAAGTCCGACACGATCTCCGGCATCGAGACCCCCGACGACCAGACGATCGTCTTCAACCTGACCGAGCCGGTCGGTGACTTCAACTACCGGGTCGCCATGCCGGCGGCCGCCCCGATCCCACGTGAGGTGGGCTCGTGCTTCAAGAAGGCCGGCGACTACGGCCGTTTCGTGATCTCCACCGCCGGCTACATGATCGAGGGCTCAGAGGAGCTCGACATCACCGATTGCGATTCGATGGAGCCCATCTCGGGTTACGACCCCGAGCAGTTCCTGAACCTGGTCCGGAACCCGGACTACGACCCGGCCACCGATTCTCCCGAGTACCGCGGGAACCACCCCGACCGGTTCGAGTTCATCATCAACTCGAACCAGAAGGACATCTTCGACAAGATCGCTGCCGGCGAGTACGAGGGCGAGGTCGCATCTCCGCTTCCTCAGGTGCTGCGCAAGTACAGCACCGATCCGGAGCTGAAGGATCGCCTCGAGATCGGTGCTGCCGACCGCACTTGGTACATCACGATGAACCTTGCGGTGCCGCCGTTCGATGACATCCATGTTCGCAAGGCGGCGAACCTCATCATGGACAAGGCCGGTCTCCAGCGTGCCTGGGGTGGCCCCATCCGGGGTGACATCGCGACCCACGTCATCCCCAACGCGATGTTGAATGAGACGCTGGCCGACTACGACCCGTACGCGAGCCCCGATTTCGAGGGTGACGAGGAAGCCGCGAAGGCAGAGATGAAGCAGTCGAAGTACGACACCGACGGCGATGGACTCTGCGACGCCGATGTGTGCAAGGACGTGCTGCATTACACCCGAAACGTGTCCCCTTGGACCGAGATGCTCCCGATCGAGGAGGCAGCCTTCGAGAAGATCGGCATCACCCTCGAGACGCGAGAGGAAGCCGACTTCTACACGCCGGTTCAGACCGTCGGCAACGCGATCCCGGTCGCGTCCGGCGCCGGTTGGGGCAAGGACTACGCGGACTCATCCACGTTCGCCGTCCTGTTCGACTCCGGCAGCCTCCTGGCCACCGGTAACGTCAACTACGCGTTGGTGGGCCTCACGCCCGACCAGGCTACGGAGCTCGAGGTCACCGAGGCTCTGACGGGAGCCGGTGGCGTGCTCACCGGTATCCCAAGCGTCGATGCAGATATCGACGCGTGTAACAAGATCACCGATGTCGACGAGCGCGTCACCTGCTGGGGCGAGCTCGACAAGAAGCTGATGGAAGAGGTCGTTCCATGGATCCCTTACCTCGACGCTCAGAACGTCGACATCATCAGCAGCGCGGTTATCCAGTACGAGTACGACCAGTTCAGCGGTGAAGCGGCCTACTCGAAAGTAGCCGTAGACGCAGACGCACAAGGCTAAGAACAAGCAACAAGCACAGAAGGTAGCTACGGAAGGCTAGTTGAACGACAGCAAGGTAGTTGCAAGGTAGTTGCACGAGCGATCCTCTAGAGGATCGCGTAACAAACCGATCAGGACGCGAGAGAGAAGGTGACGATAGATGTTGCGTTATGTCATCCGAAGAGTTCTGTGGGTGGCACTCGTGATGGTCATCGTCACTTTCCTCGCGTTCCTGATCTTCTATGTGCTTCCGACAGATAAGCCCGAGGTCGCTTTCGCCGGCAAGCAACCGACGCCGGAGACGATCGCCGAGGTGCGCAAGCAGTTCGGCTTAGACAAGCCCTGGTATCAGCAGTACGCGCTGTTCGCGGGCCGGTTGGTCGCGGGCGACGAGTACGGGTGGCCCGGGTTCGGGCGATCATTCGTGATCCGCGAACCGATCAGGGACATCATCTTCGATCGCGTGGGTGTGACCTTCCAGCTCGCGATCGGAGCGGCGATCCTGTGGGTTCTCATGGGGGTGCCGATCGGTGTCATCTCAGCGATCAAGCGAAGGAGCATCCTCGACCGGGGAGCTATGGGCTTCGCGCTGTTCGGGATCTCGGCCCCCGTCTTCTGGCTGGGCCTGATGGGTCTCTTCATCTTCTGGCAGAAGCTCGGCTGGGTCCCCGGGACCGGCTATGTCCCCTTCTCGGACGGACCCCTGGCCTGGGCGCACCAGATGATCCTGCCCTGGATCGTCCTCTGCCTCCTGTTCGCCGCCGTCTACGCCCGGATGGTTCGCAGCAACCTGCTCGAGGCGATGGGGGAGGACTACATCCGGACGGCCAGAGCCAAGGGGCTGAGCGAGGCCCGGGTGATCGGGAAGCATGGCCTGCGGGCGAGCCTCACCCCCGTGGTGACGATGTTCGGCCTCGATTTCGGAGTTCTCCTCGGGGGGGCCGTCGTGACGGAGTCGGTCTTCAACATGAGGGGGCTGGGCAGCTTCCTCGTGACCTCGGCCCGGGGACACGATCTGCCGGCGGTGCTAGCCGTGGTGGTCTTCGCGGCCTTCTTCGTGGCCATATTCAACCTGGTCGTCGATATCGCCTACGCCTATCTGGACCCCCGCGTTCGGTTCGCATAGCGCCCCTGGCTACCCTGGACATTCCCAGGAATTAGGTGTTTTGCTCGCTTCGATAGTTGCTAGCAGGTGCTTGCAGGTGGCACCCCTCTCCGCTAGGGTGACCCCGGGTTTGCTCGGCGTCTGGCTGAGCCCACCCGCTTGTAGCGCCCGGCTCGGCGGCCGATGTTGGTCGATGTGGCGGCTTTCTCGCCTCCGAGCTCCGGTCCCTCGGTATCGCATGGTTCGGCCAACGCGGCCGGCTCGAGGGATCGCTGCGGCCCCGACGTGGGCCCCAGGGCGCGGTCCTGTCCCTTGTCGGAAGGAGCTGTATGTATCGCCGTGCCAAAGTGTTCCATCTTGTCGCGATGGGCGTAGCCATCCTCAGCGCACTCGCTCTGCTGCCGGGTGCCATCGCCGATCCCACCGAGCCCGGCCCCGTGATCGATTCCGCCCCCTCACGGGTGGCATTCCGTGCCCCATTCGAAGTCCGGGGTCACGTCGAGGGTGGAGCCGAAGGTGACTCTGTGGTCCTCGAGCGCCTCGAGAGCAATGGCTCCTGGAGGCCGGTGGCCACGAGGGCCCTGCAAGCCGACGGGACCGTGAGATTCACGGTCGAGCGGGTTCGTACCAGCGCCCCCTACCGTCTGTACTGGCACAACCCCACCACCAACGAGCAGGGTCTCTCACCTGAGATCCGCATCGAAGTCATCCCTCATCTGGGCATGCGCCTGCTTCCCGGTGATGTGTTCCGTGGCGAGCAGGTGCGCGTTGCGGGTTTCCTCTACCCGAAGGTCGAGCGCGAACGATGGGTGCTCATCGAGCAGTGGGTCGACGGGGGGTGGAGGCGACTCGGGCGCGTCGCGATCGAGAACGGTCGCTTCAAAGCCGCGTTCACGCCCACCTATTCCAGTCAGCGTGCTGTGCGCGCCACCTTCATCGGTGGTGAGCTGAACACTCCTGCACGCGCGACCCAGGGATTGAATGTCTATGACGCCGAGCTAGCCACTTGGTACGGCCCGGGGTTCTACGGGAACACCACGGCATGCGGGCAGCGTCTCGATTACGACACGCTTGGTGTCGCGCACCGGACGTTGCCTTGCGGGACGAAGGTCGGCATCCTGTATCAGGGTCGATCTATCACGGTTCAGGTCATCGACCGCGGCCCCTACAGTTCCGCGAACTGGGACCTCACCGGAGCCACAGCCCGCAGGCTTGGCTTCTCCGGCAAGGAGAACATCGGAGTGTCTTTCTAAGACTTCTTCCCCCCGGATCGCGCAACTACCACTAGGCCGGCGATCAACAAAGCACCTGTAGCGAACAGCAGCGGCAGCCGAAGCGGGCTGCCGCTGCTTTCTTTCGGCTCATCTGCCGTCAGAGTAGGAGTGGCGGGGCTGGGCTTCTGCGCCTGCGCATCGGGACAGGCCGCGTCCCCCGTGACGACGAAGGCGTACTGAGCGCGTGTCTCGTGACCGTCGTCCGAGACCACCCGTGCGTCCGGGATCCACAGCCCCGGGTCGCCGTCGCTCGTGAAGATGGTCAGGGTTCTCCCCTGGGCCGTCGCTCGGAGAGCCCTGTCTTTTCCACATCCGTCGGTCACCTGGAAAGACAAGATCCCCGATCTGATCTCACCGGCGAATGTGATCGTGACCTTCTCCGGAGCCGAAGCCAGCTCTTCTCCGCGATCCGGATCGACCTTGGCGATGTCCGTATGGGCCGCCGCCGTCCCGGCCATGGCGAATATCAGAGCTAGACCCGGACATAGGAACCAAGATGTGCGCACAGCTCAACCCCAACGAGAGATGGTCTTGACGGTTCTTGCGGGACGAGTCTAGATATACTTCTCGCACTTTGGGGAGAGCGCTGGTCCTCAACGCGTCATACCAACCGCTGTGCGTCGTTCCTGTCCGGCGGGCATTGGTCCTTGCCCTCAAAGGCAAAGCTGAAGTCATCCACACGAACGGCCACATGTTCCGATCCGAGCATCTGGAGATCCGAGCGCCGAGCGTCGTCAGGCTCAATTACTTCGTGAAGGTCCCTTACCGGGCGAGGGCTTCGCTGTCCCGCCGGGCAGTCTTCGTCAGGGACAATTACGAGTGCCAGTACTGCGGACGTCCGGCCGAGAACGTGGACCACATCGTGCCCAAGAGCAGGGGAGGGGCGCATACCTGGGACAACGTGGTCGCGGCTTGCAGACCCTGCAACGCCCGTAAGGAGAACCGGAGTCCCGCCGACGTGGGGCTCCGTTTGCGTAATGCACCCCAGCCGCCGCACGACAGCGTTTGGATCGTGGTCGCCGTGGACAGGGTTGACCCCGTATGGGAGCAATACCTGTCTCTACCGGACCGTCTCGCCAAGCAGCTCGCCTGAGCCTTTCCGCGATAGTCCTCAGCTAGGGAGGCTCGGCCACCATGATGGATCGGTTCGACAAGTTGTGGGGCATCTGGGGCAAAGGTGTCCAGGCCCATGTCGGTGTCTACAAGCACACCGGCGGATTGATCGGTTACTGGGTACCCGGAGCAGCGCGCACGCTTCTCCTGGACCATGTCGGAGCGAAGAGTGGCACGAAGCGTACGACCGCGTTGTCGTTCATCCCAGACGGCGACGATCTGGTGCTGGTCGCGTCGAAGGGTGGGCACCCGAAGAACCCTGCCTGGTACTACAACCTCAAGGCCAACCCCGAGACCGATGTGCAGATACGCAGCCGCAAGAGCCGCGTGTATGCGCGCCAGGCGAACGCTGAGGAACGGAA
>JBKJYP010000265.1:0-3000 GCA_046715695.1 Actinomycetota bacterium
ATGTTGAGCAGGTCGCGCCGTCTCGGCGAAGACGACGCCAGCACGATCCGCACGTCGCTCAGCGTTCCAGCCACATCGTCACCGGGCCGTCGTTCACAAGCTCCACATCCATCATGGCACCGAACTCACCGGTGGCGGTCTCGATGCCCAATGCTCGGAACCGACCGATCGTCTCCTCGTAGAGCTTTTCTGCATCTGGGCCTTGGGCAGCGTGCACGAACGAAGGACGACGACCCTTGCGAGCATCGCCGTAAAGGGTGAACTGAGACACGATCAGTGCCGAACCGCCGATATCCAGAAGTGAGAGGTTCATCTTGCCTTCGTCGTCCGGCCAGATCCTCAGGTTCGCGACCTTGTCGGCGATCCACTCGGCCTCCGCCGGTCCGTCAGAAGGAGAGATCCCGAGAAGGATCACGGCGCCGGGCCCGATCACACCAACCTCGCGTTCCCCCACGGTCACGCGCGCCTTCAGCGCACGTTGGATCACGGCCCGCATCTAGGTCCGCGCTGAAGCTGGAACGACGCGATAGACGTCGAAGACCGAATCAACGCGGCGCGCGCTCTGGATCACATGCTCGAGATGACCCGGGTCGGCGAGCTCGAACGTGAACCCCAGGACGGCGATGCCGTCTTTACCCGAGCGGCTGGTGGAAGACACGATGTGGATCCCCTGGTCCGAGATAGCGGCCGTGATGTCGCGCAAGAGCTTGGTGCGGTCCATGGCCTCGATCTGGATGGCGACCTCGAAGGTCGAGCCCTGACGGTTGTCCCACCACACCTTGGCCATCCGGCCCTCGTCGGTGGTCGCCAGGACCTTCGCATTCGGGCAGTCATCTCGGTGCACCGACACTCCCCTGCCTCGCGTCATGAAACCGACGATGAGATCGCCGGGTACCGGGGTGCAGCAGCGTGCGAGGCGCACGAGGAGATCGTCGACCCCCTCGACGATGACCCCCTTGCCTCGGGGCTTCATAGGCCGGCGGCGGCGATTCTCTTGGATCTCGGGCTCGGGCTCGTCGTCCTCTTCAGGTTGGAACAAGCGAACGATCCTTGTGGTCACCGATTGGGCCGAGAGATGTCCCTCACCGATGGCCACATGCATCGAGTCGAGGTCCGGGTACTTGAGGTCGTCGGACGCTTGCTGAAGAAGGTCGCTCTTGGCGATCTTGTCGACCGGAAGACCTTGTCGCCTCATCGCGGTCACGAGCGACTCACGCCCTTGCGTTAGGGCGTCCTCGCGTCTCTCCTTCGTGAACCACTGCCGGATCTTGTTCTTGGCGCGGGGGGTCTTGACGATCTGCAGCCAATCCCGAGAGGGAGAGGCAGGGCCCTTGGCGGTGATGATCTCAACCGCGTCGCCGGAGTTGAGCTCGTGACTGAGGGACACGAGACGACCGTTGACCCGTGCGCCGACGGTGCGGTGCCCTACCTCGGTATGGATCGCATAGGAGAAGTCCAGGGGGGTCGCGCCTCTCATCAGCTCGATGACGTCACCTTTCGGCGTGAACACGAAGACCTCTTCGGAGTACAGATCGATCTTGAGGGACTCCATGAACTCCTTGGGGTCCGCAGATTCCTGCTGCCAGTCCATCATCCGCTGGAGCCAGGCCATCTCGTCTTCGCTCACCTTGCCGCGGCGCTGCTCCTTGTACAGCCAGTGCGCCGCGATCCCGAACTCGGCTGCGCGATGCATCTCCTCGGTACGGATCTGGATCTCCATCGGCCGGCCTCCCGGCCCGATCACCGTCGTGTGCAAGGACTGGTACATGTTGAACTTGGGCATCGCGATGTAGTCCTTGAACCGGCCAGGTACCGGCGTGAACAGCGTGTGCAAGGCACCGAGACATGCGTAGCAGTCCTTCACCGAATCAACGACTACCCGGATGCCCACAAGGTCGAAGATCTCGTCAAGCTGCTTGCCCCCCAGGACGATCTTCTCGTAGACGCTGTAGAGGTGTTTCGGCCGGCCCGAGAGCTCGGCTTTGATCTTGACCTCGCGGAGCTTCGAGGAGATCTGCTCCGAGACCTCATCTAAAACCCGTTCGCGTTCGGGCTGGCGGTTCTGAACGAGGGATTCGATCTCGATGAAACGTTTCGGATGCAGCGTGGCGAAAGCCAGGTCCTCCAGCTCCCACTTGATCGCGTACATACCGAGCCGGTGAGCGAGGGGGGCATAGATCTCGAGGGTCTCGCGGGCGATCAACTCCCTCTTCTCGGGAGCAAGTGGAGCGAGGGTCCTCATGTTGTGCAGGCGATCGGCGATCTTGATGAGCAGGACACGGACGTCCCTCGCCGTCGCCACGATCATCTTGCGAAGGTTCTCGGCGCGGCTCTGCTCAGCGGAGCGGAAGCGGATCGAGTCCAGCTTGGTGACCCCATCGATGAGCTGGGCGATGTCGAAGCCCATCTCCGTCTCGATCTCGGCAAGGGTGACCTCGGTGTCCTCGACGGCGTCATGGAGAAGCGCTGCCGCCACGGTGCGCTCGTCCAGCCCGAACTGCGCCAGGATCAGGGCTACTCCCAGCGGGTGGGAGATGAAAGGGTCGCCCGAACGGCGCTTCTGTCCGTCGTGTGCGACCGCAGCCATCTCGTAGGCTTTCTCGACCGCCTTGAGGTCGGCCTTGGGCCGTTTCTTGCGCATCTCCTGCGTGATCGCGTCGAGCGGCGAGTCCGGGCGCGAAGGGGTCCGGACCTTCTTCAGAACCGCTTTCACCCCGCGGGGGGATGATTCGACAGGTGCGGGCTGCGGCGTTTCAGGTATCGAGCCCATACCTCATTGTAGAAGCAGGGGCAGGGCTAACGGCGCTTGCGACGCTTCGCTTTCTTCGAGCCTGCCGGGGGCCGCGCCGGACCTCGCGGTGCAGAAGGCTTCGCAGTCGGTGCCGGTTCGGCGGAACCGGCAGTTACCCCGGCCGTAGCCACAGCAGCTTGCGGTGCCGCACGCTTCGCATCACCTCGAGCGAGTTTCTCGCGGACGGCTACGAACCGCGGCTCCCTCTC
>JBKJYP010000266.1:0-5376 GCA_046715695.1 Actinomycetota bacterium
CTCTTGCTGCTGAAGAAATGACGCATCGCAATCCCTTCTTTCTCGCCGATGGGCGCCGATTTCTCTTCAGTGCGCGAGACAGGAAAACGGATGCGGCCGCCCGAGTCATGCTCGGTCAGATTGATAACCGCAGCAGTCGCGAGATTGTAGCCAACGGATCGAATCCGCAGGCGGCAGGGGGATATCTTCTTTACTCACGAGATGGAAACCTGATCGCTCAGCGGTTCGATGATGCGAAAGCAACGGTTGTGGGGCCACTGGTGCCAATCGCAGAGTCGATCGAGTACTACAACCCACGTGATCTCGCGCACTACTCGGTCAATTCATCGGGCACGCTTCTTTATCGAAAGATGAGTCGGCCGCCGCGTGAGCTGGTCTGGTTTGGTCGTGACGGCCGTGAGCTCGAACGCATCAGTGAACCGGCACAGGTGGAGGAAGCACGACTCGCTCGAGACGGTCGTACCGTCGTTATGGTCCGCTCGGGCGACATCTGGCTGCACGAACTTGACCGCCGGCAGAGCACCCGATCGACGTTCACCTCAACGGACGGAGTAGTCAATGCCGCCGTCTCTCCCGACGGCGAGCAGCTCGTTGTCTTCAGCTACGGCTTGAAAGGCGGTAATCAACTGTGGATTCAGCAGGTGGGAGGAGCGGGTGCCGAGCAGACCTTGCTCGATCGCCGCAACAGTTGGACTCGCCTGGATTGGTCACCTGATGGACGGTATCTCCTCGGAAGCACGCAGAACGCCGGCACAGGACACGACATCTCCTGGATCGCCCTCGACGCGCCGACGAAGATCAACCGATTCCTTTCAAGCCGTTTCAGCGAGAGCGCCGGAACACTTTCGCCCGATGGAAGATGGCTGAGCTGGGCCTCCGACGCGTCCGGAAAGACCGAAGCCTACGTGGGCGAGTTTCCGACGGGAAAGCACACCTCACAGGTTTCGCAAGGGTTGCAGGTTTTGGGAGGGGACACTGAAGTGCCGACGTGGAACTCCGATGGCCGCGAGCTCGTGTATCGAGCGGTGGGTGGTGTTTGGGTGTCCGTCCGCGCGACCGCAACTGAAGGGAGCCTACGCTTCGATACGCCGGTCAAACTGCCGCTTCCCACCGCCGGGACGAAGCTCGTCGGCGTAGTCGGCGACCGCTTCCTTCTGCTGCGTGAAATCCCGACGGATGAACAACCCCTGCGTCTGGTGCAGAACTGGACACGAAGCCTGGAACGCTGAGCCCAACGCGATGCCAGATTAGAACGCTTGTGTTGTCCTCCGAGGTGGAGAGGCCGAAGGATCGATCCGTGCAACCCGCGCCCGTCCGTTCACGCGGAACCACCATACTTAAGTAACGGCCCATGGAGCATGGACGCAACTCGCCTCGTTCAGCCGGACTTGTCTGCGTCTGTTTTTAGGAAGCCTTTAGGAATCAGCCTTTAGGCGCCACATGAAGCCAGCACCGCACCCTCAGCCGTGAGCGGCTTTACCTGTGTGGGCAGATCCGCCTGGTTGGTGGCAGTGTCTTCCTCGGACCGTGAGGGCCAGTCCGAAGTCGAGCAGCTCGCTTTTAGTGGCTTCTGACCAGGGGCCGCCCGAAAGATGACTTGACCGCGGCGCGAATATCCACTGTCGCTCCGAGGTTTCCATCGGAACCAATGCCGAACCAGCCAGGTGACACACCCTATGGAGTCGAGTGCTTCAACTGTAAAGCCCGTTTCGATGCGGGCAATGCGAGCTGGTGCAGTTGTCTCTACAAGGAACGGACAATCGCGTGTCCGAACTGCAAGAAGTGTTTCTGCAAAGCTCCCCACTCTTATAAGCAGACATTCTGGGCCTCGGCGCCGGCTTCCCTCTGGGCGCAGAAAATGAAAGAAAATCGCTCCTCAATTCAACGCCAGGCCAATCCTCCGCCGGGAGAGGTGACGCGACCCCTCGTGCTGGTCGTGGATGACGAAAAAGAAATTCAGGAAGTCGTCGCAAGAGTGATCGAGGCCCGGGGCTATGGACTCGTCACAGCCTGGAACGGGCAGGAGGGACTGGAACTGGCGCGGCTTTACAAGCCCGACTTGGTGCTGAGCGACGTCCTCATGCCAAAGCTCGACGGGCGCGAGCTCTGCCTTCAGATCAAGAGCGACCCGGAAATCTCTGCAACGAAAGTCGTAGTCATGACTTCGCTCTACACCTCGTCGAAAAACCGCTACGAGGCTCTCAGTCACTTCAAAGCCGACGACTATGTCTCAAAGCCGCTGGAGTTCAGCGACCTCCAGGCCATCCTAACAAAGCACCTCGGGTAGCAATCAAGCCGCGAAGCGGCGTCTCCCCTCTCCCGAGGGAGAGGGATTTTGCCCTTCGGGCCGCTCGGGATGACATCCTTCGCCCGATGCGTCACCATCTGATCATTCAATGCGACTGCTCATCATCGACGACGAAGCCGACGTCCGCGCGATCGTTCGACGCTCCCTCGAGCGCGAAACAGGAGTCGAGGTCATTCAGGCGCCGACACCTGCCGAGGGACTTCTCCTGTCAAAAGCTTCCAAGCTTGATGGCATCCTTCTCGATGTCGTCATGCCCGGCATGGATGGACGAGCGGTCCGCGCCGAGCTGGAGAAAAATCCGCTGACAAGCAATGTCCCCGTCATCTTCCTTACGGGAACCAGCGATGCATCAGAGCTCGCCGTGCTGAGACAGCTTTCACGCGGAGTGATTCACAAGCCGATCAACCTCAGGACGTTCAATGCTGAAGTGTTGCGTTTGCTGGGTCATGAACACGCCGGACCGACAGGAGTGTCTGTACTTCAACCTGCCGCTGATACCGCTGCTCCGCGCCTGCCATCCCTCGAAGACCTGCGCGATCGGTTCATTCGCGGTTCCGAATCGCGAATCCAGTCGCTCGCTCACAGGATCGCCGCGCTGGAGAGCGAGCCAGGCGACCACGAATCTCTCGACCTCCTCATGCGCGGGTTCCTCAGCCTTGCAGGAATCGGGACGACTCATGGATTCCCGAAGGTCACGCTGCTGGCCAGAGCGGCTGAAAGGCGTTGCAACGAGCTGCTGAAAGCGAAGGCGCCCGTTTCGGCCTCGGATATCGCAGAGCTGCGGACTCTGATGGAGGCACTGGCAAGAGAGTTCTCCGACAGAGATCAGACGGGCAGTCCGCGCGATGACGCTGAGCAGCCCGCGGCATACAGCGTCCTCCTTGTTGTCACCGATTCTTCCGTGAAGAAACTGCTGCAGGAGCGGGGACTGCGCGTGCAGGTGACCGCGACAATCACAGACGCTACTGCTGCCCTCGAGGGATTTCTGCCCGACGCACTGATCGTAGAGTCAGAGCTCCCCGACGGCATCGGCTACGAGATCATCGAACGTCTCCGCTCGAAGCAAGGCAGCGCGGCGACACTCGCCCTGGTCGTCGGAGGCTTGAGCGGCTTTCTCGACAGGGTCGAAGCGATCCGATGTGGTGCGGATGGATTCTTCGAAGATCCTGTCGACTGGGACGCCGTGATCCGTCGAGTGGAGCTTCACAAGGAGCAGCTCGCGACTGAAGCCCCGAGGATTCTGTCGGTTGAGGACGACCCGGAGCAGGCAGAGTTTCTCAAGATGGTACTGCGCTCGGCGGGCTACCAGGTTCAGGTCTGCACGGATCCACGAGATTTCGAGTCGGCCCTCACGTCGTTCCGGCCCGACCTGATCCTCATGGACATCCTGCTGCCCGGGATGAGTGGCCAGGATCTCGCCCGGTACGTTCGACAGAATCCAGCGTACGCTAAGTTGCCGCTCATCTTCCTAACCACCGAGGATCAGATCCAGAGCAGGATCGAAACGCTGCGGGCCGGTGCCGACGACTACCTCATCAAGCCTGTGGCGCCGGGCCTCCTGATCTCATCCGTTGCTGCCCGCCTCGAGCGCGCCCGGTTCCTTCAGAGCCTGCTCGATCGCGACGGCCTGACGGGACTTCTCACGCACACGGCATTTCTCGAGCGCGCAAAGAACGTTATCGCTCAGACGCTCCGGAGTGCGAAACGGAGTGCGTTTGTCATGGTCGATCTCGACCACTTCAAATCCGTCAACGACACATATGGACACCCTAGCGGTGACCGCGTGCTCATCGCGCTCGCTGCTCTATTTCGTCGAAGATTCCGCCAGAGTGAT
Source organism: Actinomycetota bacterium (assembly GCA_046715695.1). Taxonomy (GTDB): domain Bacteria; phylum Actinomycetota; class CADDZG01; order CADDZG01; family WHSQ01; genus DATLNM01. Next base: position 4,143 of record JBKJYP010000266.1, read on the forward strand.
TCGATCGGGCGCTACGGCGGAGAAGAGTTCGCCTTGATTGTCGATGACCTCGACGAGGCCGACGCGATCCGTCTCGTCAACCACCTTCGCGAGGAATTCAGCCAGATCGACCAGCATTCCGCCGGGAAGGACTTCAGAGTCACCTTCAGCGCCGGGGTCAGTATTTTTGGTGACCACATTCACACTGTCGATCAATGGAAGGAGGCGGCCGATCAGGCGCTTTACCTGGCCAAAGCACGAGGACGGAATCGCGTGGAGTCCCTTTCCGGAGCCGCGCCCAGCTCATCAAACTTCAGTGCCATCGATGAAGCAAGCATGCAGGCCCTTCGCGAGCTTCAGGGCGACGACGATCCTGACTTCGTCCGACTCCTCGTCGACACGTTCCTTGCCGAGATCCCCGACGTGCTCAAAAACCTGGACGCCAGCGTCGAAAGCGACGATCCGGAGAAACTCGCCCTGACCGCTCACACGTTCAAGGGAAGCTGTGTTGCCCTGGGTGCGCTCGGCGTCGCCCGCATATGCGATGAGCTGGAAACGCTCGGACGCGAGGGGCCTGCTTCCACCGCCAGGGCCACCGAACTGATGAGCGCGCTCAACGTCGAGCTGCAACGGGTCCGCAGCGAGTTGACTCCCCTGGAAGCAGGGCCGTCATGAGCGAGAACAGCTCGGAAGGTCTACCGCTGGACGGCGAGGGTCTTCGCCGGCCACCATTCCTGTCCAGGCACCTCAAGAAGATGATCACGCTCGGCGTCATTCTGGCGCTGACCTCGCTCGCCTTCATCGTGGGTGCGTCTCTCATCAGTATCTCAGCGCTTCTGGAAACGAACCGGCGAGTGATCAGCACCGACGAATCGATTTCCAAAATCAGACAGATGCTTGCCACCATTGCCGATTCAGAATCGTCTCAGCGAGGATACCTGCTCACAGGAAACAAAGATTTCCTGGAGCCTTACGAAAGGAAGATCTCTCGCATTCCTGTAGAAATCACGCAACTCCGGGTCCTTCTGAGCGATGACCCTGCCCAGCAGTCGAGGCTTGTCCTCCTCACCAGCGCCATCGACGAGCGGATGAGAAGTCTCAGCGAGGTAATGATGATCCGGTCGCTGCAGGGGTTCGAGCCTGCTCAGCGCTACGTTGCCTCCGGTAAGAGCAAAGCGGTCATGGACCAGATCAGACGGATTCTTCAGGAGATGGAGGAGGATGAGACCAGAGAGCTCGCGGTCAGGAACAGGCA
>JBKJYP010000267.1:0-8269 GCA_046715695.1 Actinomycetota bacterium
GATTCGAACTGGCGACCCTCACCTTGGCAAGGTGATGCTCTACCACTGAGCCACGCCCGCAGGCCGCCCATTATAGGAGGCCTCCAGGTGGGGATGGAGTCACGCATTGCGTGACAGGATCCCCACCCAAGGTGGGCAAGGAGGCCGAGTCCAGGCTGGCGTATCTCGGCTGGTGGTTCTAGGGGCCCCCGACCTTTGTGACCATCATGAAGACGGTGAAGAAGAGGAAGGCCGTCTCGACGTTGGAGACCAGCACGATCTGTTTGAGGATCTTCATCGAGTCTGGGTTCAAACCTCGCTCAGTGATCCCAGCCACGAGCTGCTTCGACTTCTTGGAATAGAACATCCCGCCCAAAGCTCCCGCGGTCACGACCATGAGGATGCCCACGACCACGAAGGGGTCCTTGAAATCGAACACCTCGCCGGACTTCAACACCAGTCCGATCCCGGACAAGAGGGTCACTATTACAAGGGGCGTGTAGTAGTGGGTGCCCAACCATTCCGCGGTCTCAGATGTCTTGATCACACCCTGAGGATCCGCGCCCATCTTCCCGGCCCTCATGGCCATGATGTTGAACATGACCGCCCCACCCGCCCAGCAGACGATCGAAACGACGTGCACGAACTTCAGAAGCTCATAGATAGTCATGCCCGCATCCTACTTAGGCAGGGGGCGGGAGAGCCGGAACCTCTAGACGTTCGGGAGGACCACAGCGAGGCCCTGGCCCATGCCACCGACCAGCGAGATGCCCGACGGCAGGCGGGGGTAGATCGCCCAGGCTCCGTCGTAGTTCGCGTCGTCGGACTCGGGCACGATGTCGAAGAACGCGATCTCTTTGAGCTCGCCCTTGTGGACCTGCTTGGTGTTGTAGATCCTCAGGCCGGCGGTGTAGTTGGCGTGGTACAGCAGCTTCTTGCCCACCGAAAAGACGTTGTGGTCGATCGCAGGGCTGTTCGTCTTCCACTCGTTGATCAACTTCGGAGCGGTTAGATCTTTGAGGTCCCAGATGTAGAGGGTGGCGGGGTCGACTCCGGTTTCGTCGCCCTCATCGGTGCTCACCAGATACGCGTCTTTCTTGACCATGGCCCCAGAGTGGATGTAGCCGACACCGGGGTAGGTGACCCTGGAGAGCTGCTGGGCCCCGAGCTTGTTGCTCATCTCATAGAGCGTGATGAAGTCTTCGTTGAAGTTGAAGCAGATCTCGTGACCCTTGAAGTTCTTGTCGGGCCCGTTGTAGTTCCGGCACAGCGAGTCGTGGGTGTAGCCGTCGTCGTAGGTGAAACCGGCCGGGATCGGCTGCATCGGGTTGTTCACGTCGACCGCGTGCTGAGCACTCGCTGGGTCTGTTCCAGTGCCGTTGATGTACAGGAATCCCGTTTCCGGGTTGAGATCGATGCTGTGCGCGATGGGGATGGGGTAGACGAGATCTGGCAACCACGGCTGAGCCGTGGTCGCATCCCGCAACCGGGTCAGATCGAAGATCTGGAGACCACAGGGCGAGAGGTCGCAGACGGCGAAGACGTGGTTCTTGTAGATCTCGAGCTCCTGCCAGATCAGCGCGGGCTCGGCCTTGAGAACGATGTTGCCGAGGTAGACCGGCTTCGTCGGATCAGTCAGGTCGACGAACTGGACCCCCCTCGTCGAGCCGAGGACGGCGTATTCCTTGCCGGTGTCAGGATCGGCCCAGCCCCATACGTCGGCGATCCGAGCACCTCCGAAGGCCGACAGCGGCATGTAGCTCAGCAGGTCGACGTCCTTGCAGGGGAAACCGCCGGCCTTGCCGCCCACGCACTTGGCGGGGCCGGACTCGGCCCCAACCTGCGCGCTGCCCACCCCGGGGGATAGAACGGAAACGGAGAGGGTCAGGAGGCAGGCGAGGACAAGCGTCTTTCTCATAGGTCCCTCTCAGTTCTACGGGCCGTGACCGGCTCCTTCACATCTTGGTCACCCCAGCAGTCAACCCGGCGTTAGTAGGGTTGAACACTCAGACGGCTAAAGAAGGGGAGGCCATGCGAGTTGCGCGGGGTTTGCGGTGGTGGGTTGTTCTGGGAGTCATGTCGATGCTCGTGTTGGGGCCGAGCGCGGTTCCGAGCCTGTCGGCGGCGAGAACCCGAACCGTTCTCAATCTGGGGCCATTGACGCTTCAGGAAGCCACACAGATGGAATCGAGGGTGTCCATCACGAACCTGACGGCCGGCTCCCGGCAGGTGGAAGTGAAGTTCCTCGACGAAACCGGCGCACTCGTTAGGCAGCAACGACTGACGATCGAGTCGGGCGACAGTGGACAGGCTCCTTTCTCGTTCGGAACGTCAGATGAGAACACCGGCTCTATACGAGCTCGGGTGACAGCTTCCGGGACATGGCTGCGCACGGCGCCGGTGTCGATGTCTCTGCTCGAGGGTGCCGATGGGCCGACCCAGTCGTTCGTCACGGGCGAGACCCCGGCGGTTGCCTTCTCCGGCGAAGATCTCTGGATCAACAACGCCACCGGGCCGATCGTTCATGTGGTTCCCGAGCACGCAGTGCGGATCGGTGTGACCAACCTCGGCAAGAGCTCGGTCACTTTCTCGACGGGCCTCATCGGCACGACGTACGGGGGAGATGGCCCAGAAGCGGTGACGACACTTCCAAACCTCGCGCCCGGAGCAACCGCGTGGGCGACGTTCCCCAGTAGTGCGACCGCCGATGTACGGCCCGCGGTCGACGGGCCAGATGGCTCTCGGGCCCTCGTCACGGCGGAGCTGTTCGATGAGGCCACCGGCCGCACTGTTGTGACGCTCTACGATTGGCACGAAGACTTCTAGATGCAACCGTAGCCGTCGGACGAGAGACCGGTCGGGGGGTTCGGCGGTGCCGGTCCTCATGTCCTAGGGCCCGGTTCTTCCGAAGGACCCGCAGCCTAAGAAGGGGTGGTTATGGAACGAGCAAACCGATCGCGTGGATGGATGGCTCTTGGATTCGTGTTCGTGCTCATCATGGGAGCCGTCGCTCTTCCATCAGTCTCGGCGGCGAGAACCCGAACCGTTCTCAATCTGGGGCCCCTGACGCTTCAAGAAGCCAGTCAGGTGGAATCGGTGGTGTCGATAACGAACCTCACGGACGGCTCCCGGCAAGTAGAAGTGAAATTCTTCGACGAGACAGGCGCTGTCGTTGGGCAACAGCGACTTACGATCGGACCTGGGGACAGTGGGCAGGCGACGCATGGGTACGCTTGTGACTCCGAGGGAGGGTCGTCCGGGAGCCCGATACCCAGATGCGCTGTTAGGGCCCGGGTCACTTCATCGGGATCGTGGCTGGCCTCCGCGCCGATATCCATGCAGGGCATCAACTCGTCCGCGGGATCGGTCCCTCTCGTGACTGAGATAGCTTTCCCAGCCCTTTTCTCGGGTGAGGATCTCTGGACGGTCTCCGCCACGAGTCCGATAGTTCATGTGGTCCCCGAACACGCACTTCGGATCGCAGTCACGAACCTGGGCAAGAGCCCGACCACCTTCTCCGGCGGCCTCATCGGCACGACATATGGAGGGGACGGACCCACCGACGTCATGCCGATCTCCAACCTTGGTCCTGGAGTGACCGGGTGGGCAACCTTCCCGAGTAGTGCGACCGCGACCGATGTCCGGCCCGCTGTCACGGGCCCGAAAGGCTCTCGGGCCCTCGTTACCGCGGAGCTATTCGATGAAGCCACGGGTGAGACGTTGGGCATTTGGTTCTGCGATTGGGTCGACTACTAGGCACCTGTGCTTCATAAGGACCTGCAGCCTAAGAAAGGGTGGTCATGGAACGAGCAAACCGAACGCGTGGATGGATGGCTCTTGGATCCGTGTTCGTGCTCATCATGGGAGCCGTCGCTCTTCCATCGGCCTCGGCGGGGAAGACTCGAACCGTTCTCACCTTCGGCCCTCTCGCCCTTCAGGAAGCAACGCAGATGGAATCAGTGGTGTGGATCACCAATGTCACCTCGAGCTCAAAGCAAGCGGAAGTCAGGATCTTCGATCAGACCGGAGCGATCGTGGGTCAACAACGACTTACGATCGAGCCCGGAGCCAGCGGGATGGCTTCTCATGCGTACACCTGCGACTCTGAGGGAGGGTCGTCGGGGTCTCCGGTCATCTGCTCCGTTAGAGCGCGCGTAACGGCATCGGGAGGATGGCTGAAGTCAGCTCCCGTGGCGCTGCACATCCTTGACGGCATGAGCGGGCCGACGGTTTCATCCATCATGGGTAACCCTCCGCGAACTCCTCCGCAATCTGTGCAGGGAGACACCAGCCCGGGGGATAACTCCTCCGGCCCGATGATCCATGTGGTTCCCGAGCACGCGCTCCGAGTCTTAGTGACAAACCTCTCCAAGTTCCCGGCCGCCTTTTCGGTGTCTCTTACCGACCCGGACGGGGGCGTCGCTGCCGAGATGACAACTGCGAACGTCGTGCCGGGGGCCACCGCGTGGGCGACGTTCCCCAGTAGTGCGACCGCCGATGTACGGCCCGCGGTCGATGGGCCCGATGGTTCCCGTGCTCTCGTCACAGCCGAACTGTTCGAAGAGGCCACCGGTGAAGTAGTCACAATGATCTTCCTCGATGTCATGGGTTATTAGTCTCCAGTGCTTAGCATGAAGGCTGCTTCTCTATCGGGCCTTCTCATGCTCTCCACGATCCCGGCGCTGACGTCGGGCGCCTCGACTCGGGCCGCCCCCCTTCGTTCGAACGTGATCTGGGCTTCCACCGACGTCCAGGTCAGCGATCCGGCCAGTCAGTTCGCCGGCGATCAGAAGAGCCTCTACGAACCTTCGTTGGCGATAGATCCCACGGATCCCGAGACGATGCTGTCCTTCGCGATCGACCTCAGCTTCCAGAACGAGAAGCCGGAGGAGTACTCGACCATCCGCGCCTATCGCAGCACGAACGCGGGCCGGACCTGGCTGGACCAGGGACCGGTGCGGTACTCCAAGTCAGGTGAGGCCTGGGACAGCGGAGATCCGGTGGTCGCGTTCGCGCAGGATGGAACCGCCTACTTCGCCAGTCTCGCCAAGTCGCCGAGCGGCAAGCGTGGCATCTACATCCAGCGCTCCGAGAGCGCCGGCAAGTCCTGGAGCCTGCCCGTGCTGGCGATACCCAACACCGAGGACCTGGAGAACGACCAGTGCACCACCACGGACAAGGAATGGCTCAGCGTCGATCCGGCGTCCGAGAAACTCTTCCTCGCATTCACCGGTGTGCGCTATCAGTGCTCGACACTTAACGACCCTCTAGGCGCGGATCAGTTCGTGCGCATCCACGAGGTCGGTGTCTACCTCTCAACGTCTACCGATAGCGGGCGCAACTGGTCCGAGCCCAACCTGGTCTGGCCCGGTTACGCGCTCGGAGCCATGCCGAGGACGTCACCGGATGGAACGCTATACATGGCCTTCTGGACGGCGACGGAGGCGCCCCCGACCGCATGCCCGACCCCGGCAGGCACACTTCTTCTCCTGGGAGGAGGGCGACCCTTCGCCGCGATCGCGCGAGGACGCTCTGTCGACGGAGGGAAGACCTGGACGTTCAACCTTCACACTTTGTGCGACTTCATCGCCGGAGAGGTTCTGAAATCGGGCCGGTTCGTCGGGGGTCGGTCGCTGCCGACGGTCGCCGTCGATCAGAGCACCGGGATCGCACACATCGCCTGGCCTGAGCTGGACCCACTCCAGGGACGCTTCGTAGTGAAGTACGCGCACAGTGACGACGGCCCAACGGGTTGGTCCGAACCGGTCGAGGTGACGCTGGGCCCGGAAGATGCGCAGATCCCGGCGCTGGCAGCCGTCGGGGGCGTGGTGCGGCTCGTCTACGTGACGAGCAGCGGGATCAAGGATCATCAGTCCGAGACGATCGACGGGGAAGCGAACACCTATTACGTCGAGTCCCGAGATGACGGAGAGTCCTGGAGCGACCCGCTCCTCCTCTCGAGCCGGGCGGGCGGACTGGGCGAGAACACCGAGGTCGGTGACTACAACACGATAGACATCGCAGGCAACCGCGTCGCCGTCGTCTGGACCGACGCGCGCGATCCGGCCCAGGGACAGATCTGGAGCCGCAGCGGCCTTCTCACGAAAAGCTCCTCGCGCGAGCAAAGTCGTACGCTCACCATGTCATCCCCGGTGCTCCCCTCGGTGGAGTTCGGGTTGACACCTCGTTCCGGCCCCCTGACGCACAGAGCCTTCTTCCAACGCCCTGACCCGTGTCCTCGGAAGCCGTTAACTCGTCTGATCTCACATGGATCCGGAGAACTTCATGCCCGTTGCAGCATCTCTGATGCATTCTTCGGATCACGTCGGATCGCTCGGCGCGCCGGGCTGGGGGAAGTGATGGTCGACAACGAGGGTTTCGAAGCGGAGTTGCTTCTCTCTGATGGCAAGGACCTCGTCCTAGTGAAGATCACAAGCGGCAGAGCCGGCCGGGCTTTGGTCACCGTCTTACCGCTCGACTAGTCGGCCGTTCCGGTTCTCACGTCCCTGTGCTTCCGAACCCTCCATCGCCTCGCTCAGAACCCGGCAGCTCTTCCCGCTCCACGATGACTGCGGTAACGACCGACTGGATGACGAGCTGAGCGATCCGATCCCCGCGCTTGATGTGGATCGGCTCACGCGCGTCGAGGTTGACGCAGATGACCTTGATCTCGCCGCGATAGCCCGGATCGATGAGCCCCGGAGCGTTGACGAGGGCTAGGCCCTCTCTCAATGCGCGGCCCGAACGCGCGTGCACGAAGCCCGCATAGCCCGTCGGGATCGCGACCGAGATCCCGGTCGGGATGGCGACACGCTCACCCGGCTCGAGGGTTCGGTCCTCGGAGGCAAGGAGATCGAGTCCTGCATCTCCCGGGTGCGCGTACGAGGGCAAGGGCAGGTCAGTATCGAGACGCGTGATCTCGAGTGGGAGCTCACTCATCGGGGCTTCCGTTGCGTTCCTTAGGGGGGCTCTTCTTGAGGATGTGGCCAAGCTCGCGCTCGAAATCGGTCAGCTCCTGGAAGTCCTTGTAGACCGAGGCGAAGCGCATGTAGGCAACCTCGTCGAGCGAATGGAGTCGGTCGAGGACATGGCGCCCGACGTCCGCGGTGGAAACCGTGCCCTGCGCCTCTCCTCTTATCCCTTCCTCGACGTCCTCAGCGATCGCGCGCATCTCGGACTCGGCGACGGGGCGGTTCTTGCAGGCGCGCCGGATGCCCTCGATCACCTTAGCGAGAGCGAACGGTTCTTCGCTTCCATCTCGCTTGACGATGAGCAGAGGCACCTCTTCGGTGCGTTCGAACGTGGTGTAGCGACGCGTACAAGCGAGGCACTCACGCCGGCGCCGGATCACCCGGCCCTCGTCGCCGACCCGCGAATCGACGACCTTGTCTTCCATCCCGGAACAATAGGGACAGCGCATCGCTAGGAAGCCTCGCGACCCTCGTGCCGCAGCTCTTGCAGCTGCTCCCTCAGACGCCTGAGGTCGGACTGGTAGGTCTCGACGTCTTCGACCATCTCCACCTCACCGGTGACTGCACCGCAGAGTGGGCAGGAATGGATCAGCTCGAGCACGGCTCCGCACTCGCTGCACTTCTTGACCTGCTTCTTGGACTTAGGAGCAGCCACTGGTCGAACCGCAGGAAGGACAGGCGAAACAGGATCCTGCAGGGTTCATCTGGACACCACAGGTGCCGCAGTAGGGCATCGAACCGGTGTGGACCGAAGCTACCGGGCCGAGCACGATCACCCCTTCTTCCTTGCCATGGCCGTTGCCGTTCCCATTCCCGTTCCCGTGCCCGTTCCCATTACCGTTCGTCGTCCCGGTCTCGGGGACCACTTCCAGCTTGATCTCGATCTCCTGCTGGCGCTCACCCGAGGTTCGGATCCCAAGAGCATGGCGCTCCTCGACGCTGAGGTAGTGCACGGCCATCCTCCGGAACACGTAGTCGAGTATCGATGTGGCGATCCTGAGATCGGGGTCGTCGGTCATGCCCGACGGCTCGAAGCGTGTGTTGGTGAACTGCTTGACGTAGGCCGACAGCGGCACCCCGTACTGCAGGCCCATCGAGATCGAGATGGCGAACGCATCCATGATCCCGGCCAGAGTCGAACCTTGCTTGGCGACCCTCAGGAAGATCTCGCCCACTCCCCCTTCGGGGAACTCGCCGGCGGTGAGGTAGCCCTCGGTGTCGGCGACACGGAACTTGAAGGTCATCGACCGGCGGGCCTTCGGCAAGCGACGACGCACGGGCTTGCCGCCATCGTTCGCGCTCGCCACCGGCGCCTGTTC
>JBKJYP010000268.1:0-5350 GCA_046715695.1 Actinomycetota bacterium
TAGTAGATCCAGGCGCTACCTGCGTCGATCAGGGCGAAGCAGGCAACGGCGCCGCCTGTGAGGGCCAACGACGGGATGAGAACCGCCCGCCGGCCCCATCGGTCGGCAGCGCGCCCGGCAACGACCAGTGAGATCAACTCCCCGATGGCGAGCATGGTGACGGCGAGACCGACCTGGTCCGCGGAGAAAGACAGCTTATCGCTCGCGAAGACGGGACCGAGTGTCTGGGCCGGGCCGGAGATGGTCCACCAGCCCACGGCCGTGACTAGTAGAGCCGCAACGTAACGGCGATCCTTGAAGAGGGGCGCGGCTGTTCGAAGAGCCTCCAGAGGTTTCCGGCGCGGAGCATCCACGTCCCGGCCCCCGCTGCGCATGACGACCCAAGCAACGATCGCCGCGACGACGAGCCCGGCTCCATAGAAGAAGAAGGGAGCCTCGAGCCCCAGGCGGTGTGCCACGAAACCGCCGAAGACCGGGCCCGCTCCGATCCCGATGAGGAATGAAGAGCGGAAGGCTCCTGTCGCTCGGCCCATTGCGGCCGGTTCGATGATGCGCAGGATCCGGTTCTGCAAACCGGCGATGAACAGCGCGGAGCCGGCACCACCGAACCCACGAGCGAGGACGAGGGCCGGGAAGCTTCCCGCCATCCCGGCGGCGAATGAAGATGCTGAAACGATGAGGAGACCGGCGATGGTGCAGGCGCGTTCACCGAAACGGTCCACCACCAAGCCCCCGACCAGCCCGAAGGAGAAGCGGGTCAGTCCGAAGACCAGCTGCACGGTTCCGATCGCTGCCAGGCCGACGCCGAAGGAGCGTGCGAACAGGGGCAGGATCGGCACGACCATGCCAAAGCCGATCGAGACCGTTATCGAGATCGCAAGGAGGTTGCGGAACTCCGGCCGCTTCATCGGCGACAGGACGGGAGGCCCGGCCTCCGTTCCCAGTGCTTCCGCCACGTCTTAGTGGGCTGCCTGGATCAGCTCCACGAGCAGGCCGTGGTTCCCTTTCGGATGAACGAAGGCGACCATGTGCCCGCGGCCCCCCAACCTCGGTGCCTCGTCGATCAGTGGCACGCCGGCCTCTTTCAGCTCGGCGAGAGCAGCTACGAGATCGTCGACCTCGTATGCGATGTGATGCAGGCCCTCACCTCGGCGTTCGAGGAATTTCGCCACCGTGGACTCGGGGTTGGTGGCTCCCAAGAGCTGGAGGTGGGACTCACCCAGCGGGAGCATCGCCTCTTCGACCCCTTGGTCCTCGACCGTCTCTCTGTGCGACACCTCGAGACCCCACACCTTGGAGTAGTGCTCGACCGCCTGGTCCAGGTCGCTCACGACGAGGGCGATGTGCTCGATCCTTTTTGGCGTCCGGCCGAGCCCGCCCGCTTGTTTTCGCAGCATGAGCAGGGAATCCTAGAACCTAGAATGATTGCCTCGACCAACCAACACGTATGAGGAGGAGTCGTCCATGGCCCCCACCGTCATCGCTTCGGCGGCACGAACCGCGATCGGCAAGTTCGGCGGCGCGATCGCGGACCTCCCCGCGGTCGAGCTAGGTGCGGCCGCCATCCGGGGAGCCCTCGAGCGGGCGGGCATCGAGGGTGCTCAGGCCGATTACGTGATCATGGGCCAGGTCCTACAAGCGGGGACCGGCCAGATAACAGCCCGGCAGGCCGCTATCAAGGCCGGCGTTCCGGATTCCGTCTCGTCGATCACCATCAACAAGGTCTGCCTGTCGGGTCTCAACGCGATCGCGATGGCCGACCAGATGATCCGCGCCGGCGAGGCATCGATCGTCATCGCCGGGGGCATGGAGTCGATGGACAAAGCTCCCTACCTTCTCCCCAAAGCACGCACCGGTTACCGGATGGGCGACGGAAAGCTCATCGACTCGATGATCTACGACGGTCTGTGGGATGCCTTCACGGACATGCACATGGGCCAGCAATCCGAAGAGGTCAACACCGAGTTCACGATCTCCCGCGAAGACCAGGACGCATGGTCGTTCCGCTCGCATTCACGTGCACACGCCGCGCAGCAGGAGGGGCGCTTCGATGAGGAGATAGTCCCCATCGAGATCCCCCAGCGCAAAGGCGACCCCGTCGTCTTCAAGACGGACGAGGGGGTTCGCCCTGAGACGACGCTCGAGTCTCTGGCGAAGCTGCGCACCGCGTTCAATAAGGACGGCACGATCACGGCCGGCAACGCGTCGCAGATCTCGAACGGCGGCGCGGCCGTCGTCGTGATGAGCGCCGAGCGCGCCGAGGAGCTCGGCATCACGCCGGTCGCCGAGATCGTCGCGCACGGGATGTCGGCCGATCGCCCGCCGTACCTCCACACGGTTCCCGCTCTAGCCGTCCAGGCAGCGCTCAAGAAGGCCGGGCTCTCCGCCAACGACCTCGACCTCGTCGAGATCAACGAGGCCTTCGCCGCCGTCGCCCTTCACTCGACCCGCATGCTCTTCAACGGCGACGAATCGGCCCACGAGAAGGTCAACGTCAACGGCGGCGCAGTCGCCCTCGGCCACCCGATCGGATGCACCGGCGCCCGTCTCACCGTCACCCTGCTGCACGAGCTCAAGCGCCGCGGTGGAGGCCTCGGCGTCGCCGCCCTATGCGGCGGCGGCGGCCAAGGCGACGCGATCATCTACAAGGTCTAACCCGCCGAGTGTGTTTTTAGCGTCGCCTCACGACGCTTTTTACACACTCGAGCGCTTCGTTAGTCGCTGAAGCGTTTGAAGAGGTCGATCTTGTCAACGTAGAGCGAGCGGCGCTCATCGTCGTCGACCCCTAACCCATCCTCCGATGCGAGAACGCGGATGCCGAGCTTGCCTTTGTGCAGGTTGTTGTGGACCTGGTAGGCGGCCTCGCCGGCTTCCGACAACGGATAGGTCTTGCTGAGGATGGGATGGATCATCCCGAGGTCGATCAGGCGGTTCGCCTCCCACGCTTCCTTGTAGTTGGCGAAGTGCGATCCGATGATGCGCTTGAGCATCATCCATAGGTAACGGTTGTCGAAGGTGTGCTGGTAGCCCGAGGTCGATGCGCAGGTGACGATCGTGCCGCCGCGCTTCGTGACGAACACGCTCGCTCCGAACGTCTGCCGGCCGGGGTGCTCGAACACGATGTCGGGGTCCTCGCCGACGAGCTCGCGGATCTTCTTTCCGAAGCGTCGGAACTCCTTCTGGTCCTGGGTGTCACCGTCCCAGAACTTGTAGCCCTCGGCCTTACGGTCGATCACGGCGTCGACCCCGATCTGACCGAGGAGCTCGGCTTTCTCGTGCGAGCTGACGACGCCGATCGGGATCCCGCCGCCGTTGAGGACGTACTGGCAGGCGAAGCCCCCGAGGCCCCCGGTCGCACCCCAGATCAGAACGACGTCGCCCTGCTTCATCCGTGCGCCGTTGGGCGAGACGAGCATCCGGTACGAGGTCGAGTTCACGAGACCCGGGCACGCAGCCTCTTCCCATGTGAGGTGGCGCGGCTTGGGCATCAGCTGGTTCGCCTTGACCATCGCGATCTGTGCCAGGCCCCCGAAGTTGGACTCGAAGCCCCAGATGCGCTGGCCCGGGTCCATCATCGAGTCGTCGTGTCCGGTGGGCGCTTCGAGATCGACGTAGTTGCAGTGCACCGTTACTCGATCGCCCGGCTTCCAGCGCGTGACGCCGGGACCGGTGCGCAACACCACGGCGGCGGCGTCCGAACCCACGATGTGGTGATCGAGGTTGTGCCTCGCGCCGAGCTCACCTTCCTTCGCGAGACGCTCGAGGAAAGCGAAGGTGGAGACGGGTTCGAAGATCGAGGTCCATACCGTGTTGAAGTTGATGGCCGATGCCATGACCGCGATGAGGACCTCGTTCGGACCGAGCGGAGGGATGGGGACCTCGTCGATGTGCAGCGACTTGCGGGGGTCTTTCTCGGCTGAGTCGATGCCGGCGAACATCTCCTGTTCGTCCCTGCGCGTGAACGCGGCGGTCATGTGGTCGGGGAGCTCGAGGGCTCCGATCTCTTCGCCGGGAGCGCCTGCTTCGATGGCCTCCCGGATGCGGTCTATCGATCCAGCCATGACGTATCGGTCTCCTATCGGTCTCCGTGAATCGGCCTCGATCAGTCTGGCGTCCGGCCGAGCCCACCCGCTTATTTGGGAGTTAAGCGGGTGAGCCTAGCCTGTACGATCGAGCTATGAGCCAGGGATTGAGCTTCCGATTCACCGAAGAGCAAGACGCGTTCCGGGCGAGCGTCCGCCAGGTCGCCGAGGACAAGATCATGCCGCGTGCGGCCGAGATCGACGAGGCGGACGAGTACCCATGGGACATCGACGAGATCCTCGTCAAGAACGGGTTCGCCGGGGTGTCCTACCCCGAGGAATTCGGGGGCTTCGGCGGCGGTGCGGTCGAGCTCTGCATCCTCACTGAAGAGATCTCGCGCGTGTCGGCCGGCGTGGCATTGATAACCGCGGTCAACAAGCTGGGGGCCATACCGATCCTCCTGGCGGGCTCCGACGAGATGCGTAAAGAGGTCTTCACCGGGATCGCTAACGGGACCCACCGCATGTCCTACTGCCTGACCGAGCCGGGCTCCGGCTCCGATGCCGCCGCGATGCGAAGCCGCGCCGTCCTAGATGGCAGCGACTGGGTCATCACCGGTTCCAAGCGGTTCATCACGAGCGCGGGGGCGTCTGACCTCTACACATACTTCGCCGTCACCGATCCTGACGGCTCGAAGGGCAAGAACATCACCGCCTTCCTCGTCGACAAGGACATGCCGGGCTTCTCGCTCGGCCGGAAGGAAGACAAGATGGGGATCCGCGGCTCACCCACCCGCGAGGTCATCCTGGAGGACGTTCGCGTCCCCGCCGAGAATGTGATCGGCGATGTCAACGGCGGCTTCCAGATCGCCATGAAGACCCTCGACTACTCGAGACCCACCGTCGCCTCGCAGGCCCTAGGCATCGCGCAGGGCGCATTCGACTTCGCCGTCGAGTACTGCAGCGAGCGTCAGCAGTTCGGTAAGCCGATCGGATCCTTTCAGGGGATGCAGTGGATGTTCGCCGACATGGCTATGAAGATCGAGACCGCGCGCTTGGCCGTTTACAGGGCTGCCGTGGCCGTTGACGAAGGCGCCACTGATGTCTCCTATTGGGCAGCGATCGCCAAGTGCTATGCGTCTGATGTAGCGATGAGTGTTACGACGGATTGCGTGCAAGCCCTCGGCGGCTACGGTTACATCAAGGAATATCCCGTCGAGCGATTCATGCGTGACGCCAAGATCACCCAGATCTACGAGGGAACGAATCAGATCCAGCGTGTGGTGATCGGCCGGTCGATCTTCGGCAAGCGTTAGAGGGTCATATGC
>JBKJYP010000269.1:0-2665 GCA_046715695.1 Actinomycetota bacterium
CGACGATGAGCAGGACGCTGCCTACCGAGAGGGCGCCGAGTGTGAGCCACCAGGGCATCGGATTATCCGCGATCAAGCCCGAGTACTCGAGGTCATCCAACATCGAGCCGACCCCGCCGGTAGTCCAGAGCGCGGCCCCCAGGGCCGCGGCTACTCCCATCTTCCTGTTATCCATAGCTCCGTCTCCGATCGTGAGAACCACCGATGCCATCACGGTAGGAGTCATGGGGGCCGCGACGAAGGGCACAGGCACCACATCAACAGGAGGCTGGCACCCCAACATCAAGACAGCGGGATGCGACCTCTCACGGTGGTTCCACCTCGAGGCGCAGAGATGATCTCTATGGTCCCAGCCACGGCGGCGAGGCGGTCGGTGATGTTCGTGATACCGGAAGCATCATCCATGCCGGAAGGATCGAACCCCACGCCCTGATCGCGGACCGAGAATTCGAGCCGGCCATCGCGGATCTCGAGATCGACCATGACGCTGAGGGCCCCGGAGTGCTTGACTGCGTTCTGGATCGCTTCCGAGCAACAGAAGTAGACCACCGCCTCCACATTCGGGGGATGGCGTCCGATCCCGGAGGCGCGAACGGTGACCGGCAAGGGGCAACGACGTGCGTGCGCTTCCAGAGCGGCTTCGAGTCCCCGGTCCGTGAGCACGGGTGGATGGATCCCTCGAGCGAGGTCCCGGAGCGACTGAAGGGCCTCGGCGGTGTCCTCCTGAAGCTCCTCCATCAGCTCCGTTGCCCCCGCTGGGTCTTTCGAGGCAAGTCCCTGCGCGCGGCGGAGCTTCATCGACAACGCGATCAGGTTCTGTTGCGCGCCATCGTGGATGTCCCGCTCCAAGCGCCTGCGCTCCTCGTCCTGAGCCGAAACGATGCGCTCGCGCGACGAATGGAGCTCGTCCAGGCGTTGCTGGAGCTCGGCCGTCAATTGGACGTTCTTGAGTGCGAGACCAACCTGAGCCGCCGCATCGTCGAGCAGTCGCTCCTCAACGGGGGTGAGCGACTCTCCCGCGGGCTTGGCGACGGCGAGCGCTCCGAGCATCTCGTCGCGATGGCGAACGACGACGACGCGGTCCCGCCCGGGGATCTCGAGAACCTCTTTGTCCGAGAAAGGGATCGCGCTCACCTCGCTATCGGCGTTCTCCGGCCAGCAAGCTGCACGCACGAGCCGGGAATCTCTGCAAAGCCAGACCTCGGAGAACTCGGCTCCCGTGCCCTCCGCGACGATCCGCGCGAGTTGGGGGATAACCGTCTCGAGGTCTGGGGCCGCCCCCACGCGATTAGAGAACTCGCTCAGCACCTCGTAAGGCGTCGCCCGTTTCCCGTAGACCACCCGGTTGGCAAGTCGCCGGGCGCGATCGCGCAGCGGCTGGAACACTGCCGCGACAACGACCGTTACTGCGATGGACAGCACCAGACCGACCTGACCTCGGGTTCCTATCAGGGCACCAACGAGGACAACGAGGGTGAGGTAAGCGAGGGTGACGAAGGCGGCGAGCAACCCGAACGCGAGTGCTCGGTTGACCACACGATTGACGTCCCACAATCGGAAGCGAACAAGACCAACGATCAACGCTATGGGGATCAAGCTGAAGACAACGCGGAAGACTCGAAACGCGACTATCCCGGTTGGTTGGCCACTGAACTCCTTGCCTACGAAGACCGGATCGGTCATCGCGGCGTCTCGGTAGATCGCAACGTTGTGGAGGTCTACATCGAGATTCGTGAAACGGATCGTCGAGTTCCCACCGGCGGCGAGGTCAAAGGTGCTCCTGTCGAATTCGCTCTCCTCAGCAGCGATGACGACGGAGCGCGGCCCCCCTGCCGCGACGGTAAGGACACCCACCATGTCCTCCGGATGCGGGTCACAGCGAAAGAAGTAGACCCCGGGGTTCTGTACCGAAACCTCGTACTCGACGGTTTCACCTGTGGGCCCCGTCTTCACACCGCCGGTCACGAACAGCAACGGCATCGCGATGACGGTGGCTGTGGCGAGCGCCCACATGAGGAGTCGTGACCGCTGTCTCTCCTCCTCGTTGCCGGCGCTCCTGTAGCGCAGGACCTGGGCGGCGAAACCGACCATCGGGATGCAGACACCGAAGACGATGACCAACCCAACGGTGTGATCCTCGACGGTGATCAACGAGAGCATGGCGAAGAAGAGGGCTGCGATCACCAGCAGGGCGGCGCGCAACGGAGCGAACGGTCCCGCCTTCCTGAGGAACTTCCCGTCGGGGAAAGTGAGAAGCGCAAACATGTATGCGAGCCCCGACAACACGTGCACCATCTCGTGCCAAGCCGTCACGATCCCCAACGCTCCGGTCGGCACGACCTGTAACGCGTCGTGACCTTGGAGATTGAAGGCCACCGCGCTCCCCACCATGCCAAGTGCCAACAGGTTCGCGGTCCTGTCGGCCGGCCTCAGGTGTACCAGGACGGCCGACAGGATCAGGCTGAAGATGCTGAAGACATAATCGAGGACGATCTGGCCACCCGGGTTCACGTTGTGCGAGGCCTGCGCTGCATTCAAGGCGATGAGGTCATCGATACCCCCGCGCTCGCCGATCTCGTGCAACCGATCATGGAACCCCTCGGATATGGCTCCCAGGACCGGCAGCAACCCAAGCAGCAGCCATGCCGTTGCAGTGAGCGCTGCG
>JBKJYP010000270.1:0-11038 GCA_046715695.1 Actinomycetota bacterium
CTTGTCTCGCCTTCTTGTCCACCATCCTCTCGAGTCGGCCCAGTAGAGCGATCGCAACCTTGTCGCCTCTGGTCTCGGTCAGAGTCGTGAAACCGACCACATCAACGAAAACGATACCGACCACGCCGTTGCGGGCCAGCTGTGCCAGCCTCGCCCCCGACTTCGCGTCCTCTGTGGCGAGGCCCGCCAGGAGCCGGGTGCTCTTCAGTCCCAGAGCCTTCAGCTTTCCGGGTCGCTTCCGAAACGCATCGGCCAGGATCGGCTCCAGGGAGGCCGCGGCCCGGACCACCGTGGATAGCCGGCCGTCCTCTTCATCTATCTTGCCGCGCCACGAATCCGTGAGTTTCGGGAACAGCTCGGGATCACGGCGCAGTGCTGCCAGCAGAGTGTCTTTGACGTTCATCCATCCGACCGTACTAAAGCGATATGACGACGACGTTACGAGGGGGCCGTTACCCTGAGATCGATGAGAAAGACACCTTTCGTCGTGGCCGCCACGTCCGGGATCATCATCTGCCTCGTGGTGATGGCGATCCCCGAATCGCTCATCGTTGCTTGGCGCACCGGTCGAAGCTTGAGCGACTCCCAGGCGGGATGGGCCTACGGATTGTTGGTGCTCGCCGCGACGGGGCAGGTCTTCTACTCCGGCTACGTAACATTCGGGCCGAGCCAGGCCGGCAAGCTCAGGGGCACTGATCCGCTCGACTCGATCGCGCGATCGCTATCGCGCAACGCTGCGATCGCGACGATGCTGACCTTCGTCTACGGCCTTGCAGCCCTTCGTATTACCGGAGAGCGAGGAGGCTTCTGGCTGTTCCCACTCCTGGCGGTTGCGCAGGGAGCGTGGCTTTATCGAGATGTCCGGGAGCTGGTGGAACGTGTAGGTCAGAAAACAGAGATCGAGCCTGCGGGCGAGGAGGGCTGGTCCGAACCCGCGGACTTCACCCCCGCGATCGCCCGAGGCGTGAGCCGGGACGCAGGCTAACGGTGTCGGGCGGGATCGGTGGAGCTGCGCGGCGCGCTCCCGACTCTCCCGCCATCCTGACCCTTCAGGGAGCTATCACCTTCGCCGAGCTCGACCGGCGCCAACGGTCCATCGTCGGTGCCCTCTCGGCGGCGGGCGTGTCGGAAGGCGACCGGGTGGCGGTTCTCTCATCCAACCGTCCGGAGTATCTCGAGGTGACGACCGCGGCGCTCAGGGCCGGGATCGTTCCAGTCCCGATCAGCCCCTTGTCCGCGTCTAGCGGGATCGACCACATCCTGCGCGACTCCGAGGCGCGGTGGCTCTTCACCGATCGAGCGATCGAAGTCCCGGAGACGGTCGAGCGGCTCGTCACGTTCGGTGATGCATACGAGCGGTCGCTGTCAGACGCATCACCTGTCGATCTCTTCGCGTACACGCGCGGGCGCCCGATGCACTACACGTCCGGCACCACCGGCCCTCCGAAAGGTGTTTGGGTCGATCCTTACGACGAGCTTCGTGCCGTACGTCAGTCGGAGGGCTTCCGCCAGGAGTGGGGGCTTGGTGGAGACGAGAGGCACATGGTGTGTTCACCGCTCTCTCATTCCGCCCCACATCGCTACGCGTCCCGGACGCTGGAAGCCGGTGGAGCCGTCTACCTGCTCCCGAGCTTCGACGCCATGGAGGCGATCGGCGCCATCGCTCTTCTCGGCGTGACATCGACGTTCATGGTCCCCACCCACCTCGAACGGATCTGTGCGCTCGGCGACAAGGAGATGACGCGTTTCGGGATCGACTCGATCCGGTTGTTGGCCCACGCCGGCGCCCCGATCCGGGAAGCAACCAAGGAACGGGCGATCGATCTGTTCGGGGGGGCCGTGTGGGAGTTCTACGGCTCGACGGAAGGCCAGGCGACCCGGATCTCCACCGAAGAGTGGCTGACGAAACCGGGCAGCGTCGGCACCCCCAGGTCGGCGGCGCACGTATCGATCAGGGACCCGGAGAACCGGGTGCAACCTCCGAAGTACGTCGGGCGCATCTGGATCACCGACCCCACGGCAGACCGCTTCCGATACTGGAACGACCCCGTCCGGACCGAAACCGCCTGGCGCGGCGACTCGTTCTCCGTGGGCGATCTCGGTCACCTAGACGAAGACGGTTACCTCTTCCTGAACGGACGTGCCGGCGACATGATCATCACGGGAGGGGTCAACGTGTATCCGCACGAGGTCGAATCGGTGCTCCTCGACCACCCGAGCGTCCATGAGGCCGTGGTGTTCGCACGGCCGGACCCCGAGTGGGGACAGCTCGTATGCGCTGCCGTCGTTCCCGCTTTCGGTCAACCGCTCGATCCCGAGCTTCTACGTTCCTGGCTCAGAGAACGTTTATCTGGACCTCAGACGCCTAAGCAGATCGAGGTGGTTACCGAGCTCCCCCGCACCCCAACCGGCAAGATCGTCAGGCCCTCCGGCGACTGAATCGCTCTGATCGTGCATAGGCCATCGGGGGCAGCTCAAGGCGAGATGGTGAAAGTCACCTCTCCGACAGTCGATGCAGCGGAAGCTCCGTCGGGGCAAGGACCCTCCGTCAGGGCAACTAGCACCCGGTCCGCCGAGCGGAGGATCTTTACAGGCCGAGAGAGCGAGCTGCAGAACCGCTGAGCGTTTCGGTAGCGACAGCTGATACCGCCCGTATCGCCATCGCCGCACCTGACCTGCCAGACCCATGCGCTTACATCCGATCCACTGTCGTCCTTGATCGCGATGTCAACTGTTCGGTCGCCGGGTTGGGTCATGAAATATACGCAGCCGTGCCCAGGCAGCCAGTCACCCTGCTTAGAAGCTCCACAGCTGCCCGGCCCGTTGTCCTTGGGACCGATGGCAAAGCCGAAGTAATCGACCTTCTCGACCCGCTGTTGAGGGGCGCCCGAAGCCGAGCCTTGCGGCCCAACCAGGCCAACAAGCAGCGCCAATGCGGTTGCAGAGAGTTTCATGTCATCCTCCGATTTCATTCCGCGGGCTCAGCTTGGGATGCACATCACATAGCCTTCGATGGTTCCGTCCTGCTCAAGGGTGGGAAAGTGGGCGGTCCCGACCAACTTGACATGGCCCGTGGTCACGCCCGAGAGACCCCCGGTCCCCGTGCCCTTCATGACGTCCCATTCCATCTCCATCGGGGCGCTGGCCGTGACGGGGTCGAACCTGGATGTAGCGAGGACGCCGGTTCCGTGCCACCTGATCTGGCCCTCTCCGCACCCATCGATGGTCACATGCAACGTCTCCCACACTTCGATCTGAAGATCACGTGTGGTCGGATCCAAGTACCCATGGGCGAAGTAGTCGGACGTCCCTTCCGCTGTTCCGGTCCACGTCACCGTTCCTTCACCCCGAATCTTGCACAGACCGGTCTGGTTGACGTGACATCGCTGCACACCGACCCAGCTGCCGGGATCGTAGAACTCGGACTTGAGCGCGATCCGCTCTACCCGCGATGGTCCCGCGATAGACGACGGCATCACACCGAGCGATATGTACGTCGTGATGAACGTCAGCCCAACCACCAGGAACCTTGCTGTTTTCATCCTCGCCTCCGTTCTGTCCCGAGGCGGCTCGGGGCCTGACTCGAGCGATCCTCGTCCACCAGCGCGACGATCGCCTGAACGAGTCCCACCCAGCCCGAGAAACGTATCGACGACCCTGGCGCTTGCTTTGAGGTGGCCTCGCGGGCCCAGCCCTCGAGCGGCTCGTGGCCTAAGAACTCGATCTCGATCATGCCCAGAAGCATCAGGCTGGGCCCGGCACCGAAACATCTATCACCCTGTAGATGTATAGGGATCTTTCGAATCTCAGCCCATATGTCGAACTGCCTCGGCTGCAAGCTCGGCGCGCGAAGACACGTCCAGCTTCCGGAAAACACTGTGCAGATGGGTCGCCACCGTTCCCTTCGAGATGAACAACCGGGCACCTATCTCACGGTTGGTTAGACCCTCAGCCACGAGCCCAACGACCTTCAGCTCCGACTCGGTCAAGGACTCCCAACCACGATCAGGCTTTCCCCGGCGCTGCCGGGCTCCGCGGCGGATCCCGAAGTCGCGCACATCTTGAGCAAGCTCAGCCTCTCGTCTGCTGGCTCCAAGCGCCTCATAGAGCGAAAACGCCTCCATGACCAGAGGCCGCCCTAGCTCACTTTCCTGTCGCCTCAGCAAGCTCAGCCCCGCCTCCGCGCACGCCTCGGCCAGATCGAAAGGTCTCCCGGCCGCCCGGGATGCTTCCACTGCAGCCAGCAGGAGTTCCAGGTCGTCGCCGATCGCCCCTTGGACAAGCAGCGCTGCCCCTTCCACCGACTTCACGCCATCGGCTCGTTCGTGAGCTTCGGTGGCGTCGGCGAGCATCTGCTGAAGGACGTCTTCGGCACCCGCGGTCCGGCAGATCTCAACGAGTGAACGGCCGATCGTGCGGAGATCGGGAACGAACGAGTTCTCGGTGGTGGCGAGCTGCCAGGACCTCAGCGTGGTGACGGCGCCGGTCCGATCGCCCGAAGCCTCCTGGAGAAGCGCACGGATCGGTTCGATCCAATGCGAGAGCCACCACGCGCCCGACTGTCGATCGGTCATCGCGAGGGCTTGCTCGGCTGCGGCCGCATCCCCGCGGAACAGTTGGATCAGTATCGTGGGGTCTGCGATCCAGCCGATGGCGATACCGACCGCTCCCGTTCCCACCGCTAGCTCCTTCGACGCCGCCAACTCGGCGAGGGAGTCGTCCCAACTGCCGGTGATGAAGTGAAGGTGCGCGAGGAACCATTGATACTCAACGAGGAACGAGAGCGCTCCGCGCCGTTCGAGGTCCGCACGCGCTAACTCCAGGGTGGCACGGGATTCCTCGAAACGATCGGCCCCGACGCAGTAACCCATCCCCAGGACCGCCAGGCCTTGCCCGCGCCCGCCCACAAACATCTCCGTTCCAGGAACCGCCTGGGCCAACATCTCAACCGATTCGGAGAAAAGGCCTCGACACAGACAGAGGTTTGCTGTCATCCACAGACGCAATCCCGAAGCCACAGATGCGGGGTTAGCTTCAGTGAACGCGCGCGCTTCTTCCATCCGAGACAAAGCACCGGGGAGGTCGCCTCGGGCTAGGCGCGCGCCGGCGGAGATCGAAACGATCTGCATGTGGAAATCCTCCGGAAGGGCCTCACCTTCCAGGAGGAGCTCGGCGCGGATCCCCATCTCTTCGATCCGGAACTGCAGACCCAGGATGCCGGAACGCTGGATCTCAAGCATTATCTCTGCCGGCGTTCCCGCCACCTGGGGCGCGAGCTCTTCGGCGACCCGCTCGGCTCTCTCCAGTTTGCCTGCGAATATCAGCCGGGTGACCGCTTCGAGGAGTAACCCGATGCGCTCGAGATCATCGTTCGGCAAGAGCGATGCGGCCCGGTCGAGTAGCTCAACGGCAAGCTCAGGTGCTCGCGGAGCGATGTCGAGCGCCGCGTCGCGTAGCCAGCCGACCGCTTCGCGATCACCGCTCTCGGCCCCGAGCGCAACATGATGCGCCACGCGGATAGGCGGCGCGCCGGCCGCGGCGAGGGTTCGACCGATGTGCAGGTGGAGCCCCTTTCTGATAGCGGGCGCCACGTCGCTGTAGAGCGCTTCCCGAACAAGGTCGTGGCGGAAGGCCAACGTGTCGCCCATGGCGGTGACGAACCCGGCCGCTATCGGTTCCTTCAGCGTCGTCAGAACGTCTGCTATGGGCATCCCGACCACAAGGGCCAGGTCCGTGGCGGAGAACGAGTCGCCCAGGACCGCCGCGGTGCGCAACAGTTCGATGGTCTTTTCGCTCAAGAAGCCCAGCCTGCGGATGATCACCGCCTGCAGGGATGGGGGTGGCTCTACCAAACCCGACGCCTCGGCAGCACCGCCCTCGAACTTGATCATCTGTTCTTCTTCGAGGCCGTCGAGAAGCTCCAGCACGAACAGCGGGTTCCCGGCGGTTCGAGCGAGTTGATCACGGAGTGTCGTTCCCAGGTCGGCTCCCAGTCGTGACTTGGCCAACGCGCCGACAGCCTCATCGTCCAAAGGGGGTAGTCGAAGACCATGCCCGCCAGACTCGGTGATGTCCCCCAGTAACCGTTTCAACTCTTCTGAGCGAGGGACCGGGCGACAGGCCACCAGCACAAGAACAGGGAGGTCATCGCGACGGCTCATCACGTGGAGGGCGAGTAGTGAGCTCGAGTCGGCCCACTGCGCGTCATCGATCAACAGCAAGACCGGATGGGTAAGAGCTTCGTGCTCGAGGGCATCCTCCATCGCTTCGATGATCCGGTAACGATGATCGGCGCCGAATGTGGCTGGGGCCTCACGCAGGAGCTCGGCGATCCTTGCGTTATCCGTTGAAGTTGTCCGCACGCCCAGCGCCATCGAGATGACGCCGAAGGGACGCTCCGTCTGGAACTCTTCGCCTGTTCCGTGGAAGATCGTGAAGCCCTTAGAAGCCGCCCGCCTGGAAACCTCTTCGGCCAAACGTGACTTCCCGATCCCGGGCTCGCCTTCGATGATCGCCGCGCGACTCGAGCCGGCGCGGGTCTCGTCGAGTAACTGGGCGAGGACCGATAGCTCCACCTCTCGACCGACGATGTCGAGTACCGGCCGAGATCCTCGGCCGGCTGGATCCGGCGGCCTCCCCTGCATGCCCTTCATGTGGGCCCTGCCTACAACGGATCTATCCGCGTGCGCAAAGAGCGCAGGCTACCGGTCGGGATCCAATGACATGAGATGGACCGACCAGTCCGCAGAGTAGGTGATAGGGCCTTCTGGGCGTCGGCCACAACTCCTCGCGCACGGCTACCCCGTATAAGGGCGACATCCAACGACTTAGGTCGAGGGTTGCTTCGATCTCCCCGTGGAGGATGAGCGACAGCTCATCCAGCCAGACCTCTAAGGTTTCGTCTCCGAACTCGGAATGGGTGTTTTCACCCCATACGGCGAGCTGCCTCGGCTGCCAGCTCGGTCCGGACCCAAACCTTCAGGCCCAGGGTCCGAGCTCGAATAGACCGGCGTCGGCCTGCAACCTGTCTCGGTCGAACGGGCGGCCTGATAGCCAAGCCACTAGGACAGCGCCCGGTGCGCTGACTCGACAAGTGGCGCCCACCCCCACCTCGGCTTCGAAGTCGATATCGGTCGCTCTTATCTCGAGCCGAGATCCCTCGGGGAGCCGCCGCGTCAACGAGTCGACGAGGTTCGGCATGGTTGCCCGCACGAAGGGCTCGTCCCAGTCATCCATCGTGTAGCCCATGTCCAGGTCCACGTGGTGGATCTCGGTTTCGCGCCAGCGCGAGAAGACGCAGAGCCATGCAGGTTGGCGAGCGTGGATGGCTGCGACCTCTCGGTCCCAGGCGACCGTTGGAACCGAATCCCAGATCTCGAACATCTTCTCGGCTGAGGACTCGACGTCTTCGATCAGCTCTTTGGCAGGCCGCGATGCGCCGGCTTCGATGTCGGCCGCCCGACCATCCATCCCACCTACGTATTGCTCGACCCGCTCATCCCGGATGGCTCCGTTCAGCATGCGCACATGGCTGTCGGCGTTGCGAGCCAGATGCGTGAGGACGTGAGCACGCGACCAATTCGGCAACAGGCTCGGCTCCCATACGGCGTCGTCATCGAGCGAGCGGATCGTTTCCAAGAGCGGTTCGTGGGCGCGCTTGGTCGCCTCCATCGCTTCGGGAAGCTTGTCGCGTCTCAAAGGAAGAAGCTCAGAGCGTTGCGGCCAGCTCTTCGCACTTGGTCTTGATCGCGGCTGCGGCCTCGTTCAGCTGTTTGGCCTCGTCGTCGGTGATCTCGAGCTCGATGATGTCCTGGACCCCGCCTTTGCCTAGTTTCGCAGGCACCCCTAGGTACGTATCCGAGACCCCGTACTGACCGGTGGTCCATGCGCACGTAGGCAGAACGTCCCCGGTGTCTCCGACGATCGCGTTGACCATCGCAGCAGCGGAGGCCGACGGGGCGTAGAAGGCACTGCCCTTCTTGAGGTAGCCGACGATCTCGGCCCCCGCATCGCGCGTCCGGGTGAAGAGTTGCTGCAGGGCCTCGTCGTCGACGAGCTCCGGGAGAGGCTTCCCCTGCACCTTGGCATGGCGTGGCAGGGCGACCATCTGGTCGCCGTGCGAGCCGAGGGTGATCGCTTCGACGGAGGTCGGAGGGACGCCGAGTTTCTCGGCGATGAAGAAGCGGAGGCGGGCCGAGTCGAGCACACCGGCCATCCCCATCACCCTTTCCTTGGGGAACTGGGAGATATGCGCGGCGAGCCAGGTCATCTCGTCGAGCGGATTGGAAACGACGATGATCACGGCATCCGGGGAGTTCTTGGCGATCTCCTTCGTGACACCACCGACGATCTCGGAGTTGGCGGCGAGGAGGTCCATCCGGCTCATGCCAGGCTTGCGCGGCAAGCCGGCGGTGATGACCACCACCTCGGATCCAGCGGTATCGGCGTAATCGTTGGTTCCGGTAACGAGCGTCTCGAACCCGACGACGGGAGCCGACTGATTGATGTCGAGGGCGAGCCCCTGTGGCAGGCCCTCGACTATGTCGGTCATGACGACCTCGTCGGCCATGTTGCGCTCGGCGATCCTGCGCGCCGTGTTGGATCCGACGTTGCCTGCGCCGACAACGGTGACCTTGCTCATGAAGCCTCCAGTTGCTCGATCACGCCGTCGGCGACCTGAGAGGTGCCGACCGCAGTCGGATCGTCTCGGTTCTCTTTCATGTCGTAGGTGACGAATCGGTTCTCTTTGATGACGGTGGCGATCGCCTTCTCGAGACGGCTCCCGGCATCGGCCTCGCCCAGGTGGTGGAGCATAAGGACGCCCGACAGCATCATGGCCATCGGGTTCACCTTGTTCTGTCCGGCGTATTTGGGGGCCGAGCCATGCGTGGGCTCGAAGACGGCGACCGAGTCACCGATGTTGCCGCCCGGCGCGACACCCAGACCACCGATCAAGCCTGCGCCCAGGTCCGACACGATGTCGCCGTAGAGATTCGGCAGCACGAGGACGTCGTAGAGCTCGGGCTTCTGCACGAGCTGCATGCACATGTTGTCGACGATGCGGTCCTCGAACTCGATACCGGAATCCTTGTACTCCTCCGCGACCTCACGTCCGGTCTTCAGGAACAAGCCGTCGGAGAACTTCATGATGTTGGCCTTGTGCACGATGGTGATCTTCTTGCGGCCGTGCTTGATTGCGTAGTCGAAACCGGCCTTGACGATCCTTCGGGTCCCCGTCACGGATATCGGCTTGATCGACACACCCGAGTCCTCACGGATACGGCGTGCCCCGAGGTCGGCGATGAAGTCGATCAGCTTGGCCGCCTCGGGAGAGCCCTGCTCGAACTCGATACCTGCGTACAGGTCCTCGTGGTTCTCACGCACAACGACCAGGTCTATGTCCGAATAGCGGGAGCGAACCCCCTCATAGCTCTTACACGGCCTCAGGCACATGTAGAGGTCGAGCTCCTTACGGAGCGCCACGTTCACGCTCCGGAAACCGGTGCCGACGGGGGTGGTGATCGGCCCCTTGATCGCCGTCTTGTTGGCCCGGATCGACTCGAGCACCTGGTCCGGCAACGGCGTGCCGAACTCTTCCATGACGTCGGTTCCGGCGTGCTGAACGTCCCAATCGAAGCTGACGCCCGTTGCTTCGAGGACACGGCGAGTGGCTTCGGATATCTCCGGACCGGTGCCATCGCCGGGGATCAGGGTGACGCGGTGGGTTGTTCCAGGCATAGATATTGACTCCCGCTAAATGGTCTGTGACCTGCTAGAAGAGGCGCCTAACCTACCTGATAGCCTTGGCTCGTAACCAGGCGGACGGCCTCGGCCGGACGCTAGAGCAATGAGGTGGCGACTTCCTGCAGGAGGGTATTAGAGCCTAGTGACGCCCGGTAAGGGACTCGAAGGGGTCGTAGCGGCTGAGACCGCTATCAGCGACATAGACGGGAAGAAGGGGATCCTGTCATACGTCGGCTATGACATCCATGACCTCGCGCCCAACGCTACCTTCGAGGAGATCTCGTACCTCCTCCACAACCTCGAACTCCCCACGGGACCCCAGCTCGAAGACATCAAGACCCAGCTCGCTGCGGAGCGGGAGCCCAACGAATTCGTCATGCAGCTGCTGCCCCACCTGGCCGAGAACTGCGCTCCCATGTCCATGCTCCGAACGGCCGTTTCGGCGTCGTCCGCCAAGGACCCCGACGGATGGGACACCTCAGAAGAAGCGAACTACCGGAAAGCCATCCGGCTCATAGCCGTCTTCCCGACGCTCGTGGCCTACTACGACCGGCTGCGCAAGGGACTCGAGCTCGTACCTCCGGATCCCTCGTTGACCCAGGCGGCCAACTTCCTCTGGATGTTGAAGGGCGAGAAGCCTTCGGAGGAGGAGGCGCGCGTCTTCGACGCCTGCCTCGTGCTCCATGCCGACCACACGATGAACGCATCGACCTTCGCAGCTCGGGTTTGCGCGGCAACGCTCTCCGACATCCACTCCGCCATGACGGCAGCGATCGCAGCCCTCAAGGGCCCTCTTCACGGCGGCGCCAACGAGGCCGTGATGAAGATGATCAAGGAGATCAAGGAGACGGGCGCCGACGCCGGCCAGTACCTGCGAGACCGTCTCACCAACAAGCAGAAGGTCATGGGCTTCGGGCATCGCGTCTACCGAACTGAGGACCCGAGGGCGACACACCTCCGCCGTATGGCCAAGGAACTCGCCGATAAATCGGGGGAGCCCAGCAACTACGTCATCTCGGAGCAGCTCGAGAAGGCGATGATGGACGCCAAGCAGATCTACCCGAACGTCGACTTCTATGCGGCCTCGGTCTACGGGTACCTGCAGATCCCCACGGATCTATTCACCTGTGTGTTCGCATGCAGCCGTGTGGCCGGCTGGACCGCACACGTTCGGGAGCAGTACGCCGACAACCGATTGATCCGCCCGGACCACGGCTACGTGGGGCCCGAGCCCCGCGAATACGTCGCCCTGAACGAGCGCTGATCCCGCCGACTTGATCAGAACGCGCCATAT
>JBKJYP010000271.1:0-4252 GCA_046715695.1 Actinomycetota bacterium
CTCTCACACCTGCCTCCGGGCGCCGATACGGCCAATCTCCTCGTCGGTCATGCGACGGGCGACGATGCCGCCGTCCTGCGTATCGACGAGCGACGGGCCATCGTCCAGACGGTCGACTTCTTCACCCCGATCGTCGATGACCCCTATGACTGGGGCCGCATCGCCGCGGCGAATGCACTCTCCGATGTCTACGCGATGGGTGGGGCTCCGGTCCTCGCTCTCAACATCGTGGCGTGGCCTCGCTCTCTCGGGTTCGAGATCCTCGGACGAGTTCTGGAGGGGGGTCGGGACATCTGCACCTCTGCGGGAGTAGATGTTGTCGGTGGACATTCGATCGACGATCCGGAGCCGAAGTACGGGCTCTGCGTGACGGGCTTCGTCCAACGGTCGGCGATCATCACGACGAAGGGTGCTAGGCCGGGAGATCTCCTCGTCCTCACCAAAGCGCTCGGGACCGGGATCATCTCTTCGGCCCTGAAGCAAGGTGTTGCGCCTCCCGATGCGGTAGCCGCGTCCATCGCATCGATGACTCGCCTCAACCGTGCGGCATCGGAAGCGATGATGGCGGCCGGTGCCCACGCGGCGACGGATGTGACGGGTTTCGGGTTGATCGGGCATCTCATAGAGATGCTCGGCGAAGATCTCGACGCGGTGATCGATCCGTCATCGGTGCCCGTGCTCGAGGGCGCCGTCCGGCTGGCCGACCAAGGCGTCCTTCCAGGCGGGAGCCTTCGGAACAAGGAGTCGTGGGGGCCCGGCGTCGAGACGGGTACCGTCGCAGGAGGGCTGATCGACGTCCTATTCGATGCGCAGACATCGGGAGGCCTCTTGATCGCGATCGACGACAAGGACGGAGACGGATTGATCGAAAGTCTTGAGGATGGTGGAGATCTGGCAGCGGTTATCGGCCATGTCGAGTCGGGGCGCGCCAACGTGAGGCTCGGGGTCTAGTGGCACTACGGATCCCCGGCTCGCTGGCCGACGAGATGATCGAGCACTGTCGTGCCGGTATCCCCGATGAGGCATGCGGGGTACTCGCATCTAAGGGCGGCGTGATCGTGAAGGTCCTGCCGATGACGAATGTCGATCGCAGCCCGGTCAGGTACTCATTCGACCCAAAGGAACAGTTCCTCGCATACCGGTTGCTCGATGACCAGGGATGGGAGTTGGGCGGGGTCTTCCATTCCCACACTCGAACCGAAGCTCTCCCGTCCCCAACAGACGTTCGTTTCGCCAGCGAAGACGTGCCCTATGTCATCGTCTCCTTCGAGTCTGACCCTCCGATCATCCGGGCTTTCAGGATCATCAAAGAGGAGTGGGATGCACCCGACGGCGAGGTTGAGGAAATTACCGTCGAGATCGAGGGTTGAATAGCATGAACGAAGACGCGATCGGATAGGGAGCCGTTGTGACTATTGAGGTACGTATACCCACGATCTTTCGGAAGTTCACCGATGGGGAGGCCGTTGTCGAGGTCGAGCCCGGTTCGGTCGTCGAGCTGATACGCCAGCTAGAGGCTCGTTACCCCGAGCTCAAGGGCCAGCTCATCACCGAGGAGGGGGAGCTTCACCGCTTCGTGAACGTCTATGTGAACGACGAGGATGCTCGGTACCTCGAGAAGCTCGACACGAAGGTCGAAGCGGGCGACACCGTTTCCCTGCTGCCTTCGGTGGCGGGTGGCAGTAGAAGCGACAGATAGCCAGCGTGTGAAGCATGACTCGATCCTGGACACGATCGGAAACACACCTCTCGTTCAGGTACCGAAGCTAAGCCCCGATCCTTCAGTCAGGCTCTGGGTCAAGCTCGAGGGTGAGAACCCCACAGGTTCCGTCAAGGACCGCGTCGCGCTGGCGATGGTCGAGGCGGGGGAAGCTTCGGGCGAGCTAACCCCCGACCGAACGATCCTCGAACCGACCTCTGGGAACACGGGGATCGCTCTCGCGATGGTTGCCGGCCTCCGTGGCTACAGCTTCACGGCCGTGATGCCGGACAACGCCAGCATGGAGCGCGTTTCCCTGCTCCGAGCCTTCGGAGCAGACATCGAGTTCTCGGAGGGAGCCAAGGGGACGAACGGTTCGGTCGTCCTCGCCCAAGAGATGGCTCAGGATCCGAAGTACTACATGCCTTTCCAGTACGGCAACGAGGCGAACCTCCTGGCGCACTACAACGGGACGGCGAAAGAGATAGTGGACGACCTCGGCGGAGACAACCTCCGGGCCTTCGTTGCCGGATTAGGCACAGGCGGCACCCTCATGGGGAACGGCAGGCGTCTGAAAGAGCACGATCCCACCATCAGGATCGTGGCTGCCGAACCCGAGCTCGGCGAGCTGGTGTACGGCCTCAGGTCCCTCGAAGACGGATATATCCCTCCGTTGTTCGACCCGGATGCGATCGACGGCAAGGTCAAGGTCAAGGCCCGTGAGTCAATCATCTGGACCCGTGAGCTCCTGCGTCTCGAGGGGATATTCGCCGGGATCTCGGCGGGGGCTGTCATCTGGGTGGCCCAGCGGGTGGCCGAAAAGGTGGCGGGCGACGGGGGCGGCGACGTCGTTTGCCTGCTTGCGGACGGTGGTTGGAAGTACCTTTCTACCGAGGCCTGGACACAAGAGATAGATGTGGCGGAGTCCCAGGTCGAGGAGGTCCTGTGGTGGTAACCCCGATCGGTTTGTTCGATTCGGGCGTCGGTGGTCTGACGGTCGCCCGCGCCGTCATCGACATCCTTCCGCACGAAGACGTCATCTATTTCGGGGACACCGCCCGCTGCCCCTACGGCCCCCGGCCTGCTCAGGAGGTTCGCAAGTTCGCCCTTGAGATCATGGATGCCCTGGTCGAGGAGGGCGTGAAGATGCTCGTTATCGCCTGCAACTCCGCTTCCTCCGCGGCGCTCGGTGAGGCGCGTCATCGTTACGACGTCCCGGTCATCGGGGTGATCGAGCCTGGTGTCCGTGCTGCCGTGGCCGCAACCCGCAATCGTCGCGTCGGCGTCATCGGGACAGATGTGACGGTTGCTTCGGGTTCCTATGACGAGGCCATGGCTGCGACCCGGGCGAACGTCATGCTCTACTCGAAAGCCTGCCCCCGCTTCGTGGAGTTCGTTGAGAAGGGGGAGCAGGACTCTGACGAGCTGCTCGATGTGGCCCGCTCCTACCTCGACCCATTGGTGGCCGATGGCATCGACACACTCATCTTGGCCTGCACGCATTACCCTCTCTTGTCGGGCGTGATCCAGTACGTGGTCGGGGAAGGGGTAGTACTCGTGTCGAGCGCCGAAGTCACCGCGAACGAAGTCTATTCAAAGCTGCGCGAGGACGACCTCTTGAACACCTCTGGAGAGGCCGGCGTCCACCGTTTCATCTCCTCCAGTGAGAACGGGATCTCGAGCGAGCTTGGCCGTCGTTTCCTCGGCCCCGAGTTCATCGCCGTCGAGCACCGTCCGTGGGACAAGTCGTGAGCCTGACCGTCACCGTTCTCGGATGTTCGGGGATGTACGCGACCGTCGATCGAGCCGCGTCGGGATACCTGCTGGAGTTGAACGGCAAGGTCATCTGGATGGACGCGGGGGCCGGGACATGGCGGAACCTGCTCGCCCACTACGACTACCCGCGCATCGATGGCGTGATCCTGACGCATCGTCACCCCGATCACACCTCGGATGTCTTCCAAGCGTTCCATGCGCGCCACTACGGCGCGGTCGATCCGCTTCCACCGATCCCCCTGTGGGCGCCCGTGGAGACGCTGTCGCGCGTGGCGGCTTTCTCTTATGACTTCGATAACTCTTTCGACCTCCAGCGCGTGAAGGACGGGATGACCACGGAGATCGCCGGTGCACGATTCAGCTTCTTCGGGATGGCGCATCCATGTGAGACGGTGGGTGTTCGGATCGAGGATGGGGGGCGGGTGTTCGCTTTCTCCGCCGACTCGGGGATCAAGGCCGACTTCGCCGGGCTGGCAGGTGATGCCGATCTCTTCGTGTGCGAAGCCACGTACCAGGACTCAGACCCCGAATGGGAAGGACACATGAGCGCATCGCAGGCAGGAACGATCGCAGCAGACAACGGTGTCAAGCAACTGCTGCTCACGCATCTCACGCCAGGACATGATTACGACATCTCTCTCGTCGAAGCGAAGCAGAGGGCCGGCGGGGTGATGGTCCAACTTGCCAACGATGGCCAGCGTTTCGAGGTGAGCTCGTGAGGCGCCCCGACGGCCGGGCGGCCGACGACCTCAGAACGGTGAACATGACGCTCGACTT
>JBKJYP010000272.1:0-7766 GCA_046715695.1 Actinomycetota bacterium
TCACGGGACCGCGGACGATCGAGGTGAACGGTGAGACCCATGAGGCCTCCCTCGGCATCGTGACCGCAACGGGTACCGAGCCCGCGGCACCACCGATCAACGGCCTGGACAAAGTTCCTTACTGGACCAATCGGGAAGCCATCGAAGCCACGGCGGTACCGAAGTCGATGATCGTGCTCGGCACCGGTGCCGTCGGCCTCGAGCTCGGGCAGGTCTACGCGCGCTTCGGAACGAAGGTCACGATGATCGAGATCCACCACCATGTCCTGTCACTCGACGAACCCGAGAACGGGCACGAGCTCAACGATGTCATGCGCGCAGAAGGCATCGATCTTCACACCGAAGCCAACACGAAAGCCGTTCGGAGAGCCGGAGACGAGATCGAGGTCGAGTTGGAGAGTGGCGAGGTCTTGAGGGCCGAGAAGCTGCTCGTCGCTACCGGGCGGAAGACGAACCTCTCTGGTCTCGGCCTCGAGAACGTTGGTTTGGACCCGGAAGCACGCTTCGTCGAGATCGACGATCACATGCGGGCCGGTGACGGCTTATGGGCGATCGGCGACATCACCGGCAAGGGCCTGTTCACCCACATCGCCGTCTATCAGGGACGTATCGCTGCCGCCGACATCATGGGAGAGCCCCACGAAGCGGCGGACTACTCGGCGGTACCGCGCGTCACGTTCACCGACCCCGAGGTTGCAAGCGTGGGGATGACCGAGAAGCAGGCACGTGAGGCAGGGCTCGATGTGAAGGTCGCCGTCACGCCCTCGGCCAAAGCCTCGACGCGCGCCTGGCTCCACGGACCCGGTGCGCAGAAAGGCGTTTACAAGCTGGTGGCTGCCGACGGCCTGCTGGTGGGCGCATCGCTGATGGGGCCGGCGGCCGGCGAGATGATCGGCTTCATCGCACTGGCGATCAAAGAGAAGATCCCTGTCAAGCGCCTGCGTGAGCTGATCTACCCGTATCCAACCTTCGAGCGAGGCTTAGAGGAACCACTGGAGCAACTCGCTTAGATCCTTGGATCTACTAAGAGCCCGACAGAACCTCGTAGGACGCCTCGAGCATCGTTTCGAGGACGTGGTCCCCGATACATCTGTCCGTCGCGAACACCTCTTCGTACTCGCCCGTCATCGTCCCGTATTCAGTTGCCACGTTCGCTGAGAGATCGAACTCGAAACTCTGGATCAGATAACCGAGGGCATCGTTCGCCTGGCCGATCACCATCGTCATAGCGGTCGTATCGATGCGCTCCTTGACGACCTCCGCCATGTTGCTGAAGATCTCGCCCGGGGCGAACCCGATGACCGCCTCACCGATCCGATGCGCGCCTGCCGAGGTATTGATCGTCGGCCCCGTCGAGAAGCACCCCCGCAGCGCCCCTGGATCAGGCTCCAGATCTGTGTCCTCGGCCGTATCGCTGGAGGCCTCGCCTTGTTTGGACCAGAAGTACGAACCGGGAACGCCGGAACCGTCCGTGAGGGGGATGAACTCACGATCGAAAAGTCCGACCGAACCGAGGGTGAGGAGGGCGGGGTTCGTCGTGACCGGATGAACGACGTCCTTCGTAGCTGCAACCATGTCATTCGATCGAAGCTTCACCCCATTGCTCTTGATCCAACGGCTGATGTCGTCGGCCACGGCGATGCCCGTCTTCTCTGCGACCTGTTCCTCGGTGTCGCCCTCTTCACCAACCCCCGAGATCGAGGAGTTGCCGAGGCCCCCCTCGAACATGAGTCCAACTCCGCCCCATCGCTTCTCGAAGCGGCGAGCAGAGGCCCCCGGCCAGTCGGCGTGGAGGATCGGTCCACCGACGATCGTCGGGTGGGCTCCGAACGTGCTCATCGTCGCGATGGCTTTGGTGGTGCCCGGGATCCTCGCCTGGATGAATGTCGCCGCAGGGTCGACGTTCGAGTAATAGGTGTCGCGGCGCTCGTTATTGCGGGCAGGGATCTGCGCGCTGCCGACGGTGAGTGTGGCCGGTCGCATGTTGGCGATCGCCTGTTTCGCGGCGGCGATCGTCGCGTCCCGCAGCTCGGCCCGGTACCAATCGGGGATGCCTCCCCAACCGCCGTAAGTGTCTGCGGTCGCGTGCGAGTGGGTAGAAGCGACGATGATGTTGCCGGCATCGAGACCGGTGTCTTTCGCGATCCGGTGGCGGACGTCGAGGATGCCGCAGTCGTCGCAGATCGTCGGGTCGTAGCGGGCGAACCATCCGACGGCGTCGGCGATCTCGTAGATGAATGTCGTCTCTCCGTTGGAGATCGCGACCGCGCGAACCCAGACGCCACCGTGTCCGACGCTCTCGGCCGGGCGTGCGGGGCCGATCCCGAACCCGCCGAGGTAGATGCAGTCGGGGGATGATGCCGGCCAACTGCGGATCTCGTCGACCGTGTCGATCGGGTCTGAGGGGTCCACCGGCGGCAGCGCGTGGTCCTGGTCGAGTGTTTGCTCGTCGAGGCTGGTGCAACCTGATGTCTGCCACGCGTCACCGCCGAACACCTTGGGGGCCGGGAAGATGCTGGCGCGGCTGGCACCGACGAGGAAACGGCCGGCAGGAAGGCGTTTGTTCGGCAGCGTCACCTTGCGCATAGCGATGCCTGGTATCTCGGGAGGAGAGATGCTGATCTTCCTGCGGCCGCCGGAAGCCACCGAAATCTTGTCGACCGATGCATCGGCGGGGGCAGCCTCGGGTGTTTCGATGTCTCCCGAAGGGTCGGGGGTACCGACGAGTGAAGCTCCTGCGGCGAACGCTGCCGTGCACATCGCCCCCAGCACGAAGAACGTCAGCGGATAACGCAGATACTTGCTCATCAGACCCTCACTCTCGCCGAAGCGCGCCCATTGAAGTTCCCGAACTCGTCGCGGATCCCGCGTGCGGCGATGAACACGACATCCCCCTGGGACAAAGCGAACCCCTTCGCAACCCACCGGCCTCGCTCGAGATGCGCGGGAAAGGTGGAAGCTCCTCCGGAAGCGTGTTGAACCGTCACGATCGCCGATCGGATCCGGCCTGAATCGGCCCAAGCCCTGAACGTGCACCGGAAACAGTAACGGTGTGGATCGTTCTCCTCGATGGAGATATCCGGGGCAAGGAACGGAAGCTCGGCCTCATAGGTGTCCGGGTAGTGGATCTCGTTCGGAGCCAGCTCCGCATCACCGTCTGTCTCGAGCTCAGCCTCGGGGATCGTCGCTTCGACCCCAGCGGTAGTGAATGTCGCCGTCGACGTTGCCCGGTCGACCTTCAGCGATCCGATCGAGATCCCCGACCACGGCGAAACCTTGAACGCGGCGCTTTCGAAGTCATAGGGCACAGGTTCGCGGCCGGCTCGATGCAGCCCGTGCACCCTGAACCGGTAAGAACCCGGAGGCGTCCGCTCGAACGCCTCGAACACGGCGGTCCAGTGATACTCCTTGCCTCCGGTGAGCCAGAGCAAGGGCGCGTCGGACGCGTAAGAGTCGTACGCCAGCGTGACGACGACCTCTCCGCCCTCTTGTGTAGCGAACGTCTCCCAGTCGCGTCCGATCTTGCGCTGGACGGTTACGTATGGGTTGTCGGTCCAGTTGCTACCGCCCTGCCAGGTCATCGTGGCGGCTCGGAACCGTTCGATCTCTGGGGAGGGGGGCGTGTCGATCACGCCGGGCTCTCCCCCATCGTCCGGGATCGCGCTTTCGTAGGTTGTGGTGACGACGCTTCCCGCCGTGCCGGTCACCACGGTCTTGACCATCTGAAGGAGCTCGTCAACAGGCCCGAACACCTGATCGAGGATCCCATCCTCGATCCCCGGCCCCCCCTTCAACTCTCCCGCCATCCGGACGAGTCTCGTGTTGATGTAGTCGGAGGTATGGGGGCCGAAGGGGGTGAGCGCCTTACGGTAGTGATCGCCGCGCATGTATTCGCGATAGGTGACCACATAGCCGATGTAGTCGTTGCTCTGCCCCACCATCAACGGGAGCCTGTAGCCCATGTCCGGCACCAGCTCTTCGAAGCTGAAGTTGCCGGAGGGCTCGGCTTCGACCTCTCCGCCGAGGTGGGCTTGATCCTCTTCCCACCCCGTCGCGTCATTCGTGACCTGAGCTTTCATCAGTTCGATCGCAGCTGGGTCGACGTCTCTCCAATCCGGAGCCGCGTGTCCCGAGGTCTGGAAGTTGCACTGGGACTTCCCGCCTCTTTCGGCACAACGCCAGAGGAAACCTGCGTATTGGTTGTCCGCGAACCTGTCCGACCTGGACCTGAAGTTCTTCACCATGTCGCTGATCGGCTCGCATGGACATGTGGCGAGAACAACCTCGCCCAATCGCATGGCCTGGAGGTGTATGCGCAGCTCTTCCTGAACCGTGGTGTAGCCGGGCGCTCCGTAGTTGTCGGGGATCGGTATGCCGGCTTCCTGGAGCGTGTTGATCGATTCACCGAACTCTTCGGGCATGTCCTCCGGCGGTCGCTCACAGTCGGGCAGACCGACGACGGGGACACCCGGCTTGGCCGTGCGGCAATTCGAGACCGTCGGGATCGGGTGGCCTGGTGGGCCGGCGAATCGGTAGTCGACCATCGAGACCGGAACGTTTCCTGAAAGTGGGATGAACTTCGATGGGAACTCCGGAGTTCTCCGGATGACGTCGCGCCACGTGTCGAGAACCGTCGCAGAGATCATCCGACTCATGAGCTCGGCCTGAGCGAAGTTCTTGCGCCAGAACTCACGTGCCAAGGGATAGGGATGCGCTCGGCCCCCCTCATCCGGCTCGACATCGCCGATATTGGCCTGGCTCCAGGCGACCACGGGTCCACCCGGGCTACCGGGGTTCTTGCCCATCGCCCGCTCTGTCATCCGCTCGACCATGCCGACATAGTCGGCGCTTATGAGATCGACGCCGTCGGTCGACTCCGGATGCATCCCGAAGTTGACGAGAGCTGCTATCGGACGTCCGCTGGGCACGGCATCGAACCGCAGGACAGAGAGATCATCGTGGAGATAGTCGAAAGGGAAGCCGGCGGGGGATCCATCGTCGGCGACGCCGGGACCGATGATGTTGCGCTGCACGGCCCCGAAGCGCGAAACCGAAGCACCCATGCGTGCCGGAGTCATGCGCTCATCCGCTTGTTTCACTGCGAGCGCGATCCTACGAGCCGTCGCCTCGAACATCCTGAAGTCGAACGCGTCGGCGAAGGCCCAAACGCCCGCAGCGGTCGAGGAGTAATGGGGGGCCGAGTGGTTGTGTGTGGCTCCGATCATGATGTGGGCGCCATCCAGACCCTCGACCGTGTAGGCGTCAACCATGGGGTCCTCGCCCGATACGAGCTGCACGACGCGGCGAGTGAGGACGTCCTGCTGGAGATACAACTCCGACTTCACGTAGGCAACCTTGGTGCCGTCCGCGCCCTGGATCACGATCGCCTTCGCGTATGAACGCGCCTGGATCCCGTCGGTCGGAACCATCTTCGTCTGGTGGTGGAAGGGATCGAACTTGTCGGAGGTGACGCCGTTGCCTTCCCCACCGAGCTGTCCCTGGCCGGCCCCCACATGCCAGGACATATCGACGCTGGCGGCACCCACACAGAACCGCTGATCGCAGGTCGCGCCGACAGGGGCCGCTATCGCCGTCCCCGGTCGAACGAGACAGCCGGCGACCAGAGCAAGCAGAAGAAGTGCCACCCGCGTCGGCATCAGCGAAGCTTCGCCACGGCCCGCCTCTCCCCTGGCCGTCCCATCAGAGTCCTGATACGTACGGCCCCGCCACCCTGTGCGAATATCGGACCGTGGCCACGATGACCACCCCAGAGGCCCAGTCCCCATGGATCAGGGCGTCCCGCTACATGGCACTGATCGCCATGCTTGCGGGTCTCCTCGCTCTCGTGGGCTGGGCGATCGACGAACCCTTGCTGAAAAGCATGGGTCAGACCTTCGCCGCCATGAAAGTGAACACGGCGATCGGTCTGTTCATAGCGGGGGCGTGCCTGATGGCACTCGTCCCCGGCCACATCTCGGTGCTGGCGCGCCGGTTCACGCGATGGGGCGGGGCGCTCGTAGCCTTGTTGGGCTTCCTGACCTTCGGTGAGTACCGCTTCGGGTGGGACCC
This sequence comes from Actinomycetota bacterium, assembly GCA_046715695.1. GTDB lineage: Bacteria > Actinomycetota > CADDZG01 > CADDZG01 > WHSQ01 > DATLNM01. Next base: position 6,070 of record JBKJYP010000272.1, read on the forward strand.
GGGCATCGACGAGCTGCTCTTCCAAGAAGGAGGGACCTTCCAGGGCTCGTTCCCCGGCCGCATGGAATTCACGGCCGCCCTGTGTTTCCTCGCCATCGGGCTGGCGCTCGTCCTTTACGACTACAAGACGAAGAACGAGCGCAGGCCGGCCCAATTCATGTCCGTCGGCGTAGTCGTCATCGGCCTCATGTCTCTGATCGGGTACATCTATGGGGTCGGGAGATTCACCGGAGCGATCAGCTACTCGCCGATGGCCCTCCATACCGCGGTCGCGTTCATGGCTCTGGGCTGCGGCATCCTCTTCGCGCGGCCGAACGACGGCATCATGGCTCCCGTGACGGTGAGCGGCACCGGTGGGAATATCGCTCGTCAGTTGGTCCCGCTCATGCTTGCCATCCCCCTCGCTCTCGGCGCGGTCAATCTCGCTGCCGAGAGGGCCGAGCTCTACCCGACTGAATTCGGCTCGATGGCCTTCGTCGTAGGCATCATCCTCATCTTCGTCACCATCTTCTGGTTCAACGCCACCGCATTGAACCGGGCAGATGAGCAGCAGGCCAACGCCGAAAAAGCACTGCAGAAAGCCAACTCCAGGCTGCGCAAGGGCATCGACGAGCTAGAGGCACGTAATCGCGAGACGGCGCAACTCAACGAGATGGGAGACCTACTTCAGAGCTGTCAGAAGGCGGAGGAGGTCCATGCAGTCGTGGGTCGTTACGCGGCGAGGATCTTCCCGCATGACATCGGTTGTCTGTATATGCGCAACCAGGCCCAGACCTTCCTGGAATCCGTGTCGAGCTGGGGAGAGGCCCAGGACCTCTCACAGATGTTCACCGAGGATGATTGCTGGGCACTGAGACGAGGACGCATCCACTACGTCGAACCGGGTAGCACCGAATTGATGTGCTCGCATGTGACCGCCGTCCAGGGCGACACCTTGTGCATCCCTGTTGCCTCTCAGGGGCGCACACTCGGATTGCTCCACATCCAGCTTCTTCCCATCTCTGATGACGAGGGTGGGAGGAGCATCACGAGTGCCGAAGCCAGACGTCAGCTCGCTGTTGGCATCGCCGAGCGGGCTGCGCTGGCGATCGCCAACCTCATGCTCAGAGACAACCTGCGGGAACAATCCATCCGCGATCCCCTCAAGAACATGTTCAACCGTCGCTACGCACACGAGATGCTCGAGCGCGACCTGAAGAGGGCAGAGAGAAGCAAGCGGCCGCTCTCGGTGATCATGGTCGACATCGATCACTTCAAGAACTTCAACGACAGTTACGGACACGATGCCGGGGATACCGTCTTGACCACCGTGGCGGGGGCCCTACGGGTTGGTGTGAGAAGTGAAGACATCGCTTGTCGTTATGGGGGTGAGGAATTCCTCCTGGTGCTTCCAGACGCTTCAGCTGAGGACGCTCAGAACCGAGCCGAAGAGCTCCGGCGCCAGGTCAAGGCGCTCGAGCTACTCCACGAAGGCCGGCGACTCAAGGCGTTGAGTCTCTCGTTCGGTGTCGCGTGTTACCCGGATCACGGCTCGAACTGGCCAGACATCGTCGCTGCTGCCGACCGGGCCCTGTACGACGCCAAGAGACGGGGCCGGGACCGTGTGGTGGTGGCACCGTTGCCGGAGGCGGGCCTTCTCTCCGAGGTGGTGCGTGAGGCAGCCGAGAAAGAGGCGGCACTCGCCGAGGGTTCCCCGG